>JBAZNK010000016.1 GCA_041649255.1 bacterium | reverse complement strand
CAATTAAAGTCAACACAACCCAACTATTTATTTTGATATTATTCATTCTTTCTTAGCATAACAACCATAATACAGGGTAATTCCTTTTCCTTTATCCATACGGTCTAAATAGAAAAGTAAAAAAGGAACTAAATAGTAAAATAGTAAAACCAGACATTTGTAAACTATATTTTTAAAAATTCTAATTTTAATGTTACTGGCTATTACTTCAGGCACTATCTTCAGATGCATACCTATGACATAAAAAATTCCTCCCATAGGTTTAATGAAGTTTATCTTAAGTCCTGCTTTTTTTAACAAATATTCAAGTCCCCAGTAACTAAATCGAAAATAATCATGAGGGGATTGGTGTTCACCATATCCCTGGGGAGTGACCAAAAATAATTTTCCTTCTTTTTTCAGAACATCCGCACATTCAATAAGACATTGTTGCGGGTCATTAACATGTTCCAAAACCATTGAATTTAAAACAACATTAAATGAATCTTTTTTAAATGGTAAATTTAATACATCACAAATTACATTGACCTTGCTATAATCCCAATTGGTTCCGCCTTTGCCAAAATCAACCCCAATATAATTTGTATGAGAAAAAGCTTTTTTATATCTACCTTGCCCGCACCCGACATCAAGAACTAAATCTCCACGTATGGTTTGATTATGCGCAAATTCTATGAATTCTAATTCTTCACTTTCAACCAGGGCAATTTTATTTTTTATCCGGAAAGGTAAATGCTCTCTAAATCCTTTTATATTAGGATCAAAAGTGTGTATTTTATATCGCTTTGAAATTTTATAATCTCCCGTCTTTTTATCAATAAAAGTCTCTCTCATTGTTTCCGTTTCCTACTTTGTCATTCTGAACGTAGCGAACTTGTCCGCCGGTCTATTTGGAGGAGAATCTATTATCTCCATCTGTCATTCCCATCCTGGCGGGATCCCTGCCTACCAGCAGGCAAAATCCAAAACTCTTCTGTTAATCTGTTAATTCTAAAATCCGCACTCTGCAATGTAATCGTTCCTGTCGTTATCTTCTTAACTTTTCCTCCTGCCATTTCAACCATTAATGCCCCATTTTCGTCAATATCTTTTACTTTCCCTTCTATCAATTCTCCGCTAACATTTGTTTTTATCTGCTTGCCTATAATGTTTGCATATTTTTTCCACTCTTCAAGTAATTTTCCTTTTTTATTTTTTAGTAGGGAATATTTTTTATCTAACTGTTTTATGAGGATGTTAAAGACTTTCTGTTTGTTGAAAACCTTATTTTTTTCTATCATAGCAGAAGTAGCGATGTTTTTTAGTGCGTCCGGAAATTCAGAAATATTCAAGTTTATTCCTATCCCGACTATAGCGTTATTTTTCCCATGAGCTTCGGTTAATATCCCGGAAATCTTTTTGGAATTTACCATAACATCGTTGGGCCATTTTATCCGTACGGGTAATTTCAGCGATTTCAATGTCTCATAAACCGCAACGCTTGCCATCAAAGAAATACAGGAAGCGCTTTTTGGTTTCAGGATTACGGACAACCAGATTCCGCCTTCAGGGGAGAACCATATCTTTCCGGGTGTTCCCTTTCCTTTAGATTGGTAATCGGCGATTACTACAGTTCCTTCAATAGACTCTTTCGCAATCTTACTTGCGTAGTCATTCGTGGAATCAAGCCGTTCGAACTTATATATTTTTTTCCCAATCACACACTTTTTGCGTATCTGTTATTTTGGTCTGCTTACTGCGCCGCTATCGCTTCAATTTCTATTAACACGTCTTTTGGCAGTCTTGATACCTGTACCGTAGCCCGCGCTGGAGTTTCTGTTTTAAAGTATCCCTGATATATTTCATTCATATCGGTAAAAGTTGTCATATCCGTCAAATAAACTGTTGTCTTTACTACGGCATCAAGTGTTAAATTCCCTGCCGCAAGCACGGCTTTTATATTCTCAAGAACCTGCCGCGTCTGGTCTTTTATCCCAATTCCGGCAATTTTCCCCGTAGCATAATCAACCGGAATTTGTCCCGAAATAAACATAAATCCATTTGCTAAAACTGCCTGACTGTACGGACCTATAGCTTGTGGAGCTTTGTCCGTAGATATAATTTTTTTCATTTTCCCCTTCCTTTTATAAACTCTTTCTGCCTAAGGGCGGATTAGAGCTTCTTATCTGGCGCAAAGCGACACCCCGCCTTGGCGGTGGCAGCTCTGCTGGATTCTTTGCTACTTTATCTGTTTATCGGCAAATAACTGTATTGCTTCCGAATATACTTGGTGTTCAACACCTAAAATCCTTTTGCTAAGCGTTTCTTCAGTGTCATCTTTCTTTACTTCAACTGTTCTTTGCAATATTATTCCTCCCGTGTCCATTCCTTCATCAACAAAATGCACCGTGGCTCCCGTTACTTTTACCCCGTAATCATATGCTTGCTTCTGTGCGTGTAATCCGGGAAATGCAGGCAATAATGCAGGATGAATGTTTATTATTCTGTTTTTGAATGCATTCAGGAGAGTGGGTTTGATTATCCGCATAAATCCTGCAAGACATACCAATTCTACATTATGTTTTTTTAGGCACTCAACGTATTCTATCTCGCATTGAGGCATAAGAGTGTTTTTATAAGGAATATGATACGCAGGAATTTTCGCCTTTTTTGCCCGCTCAAGCGCAAATGCATCGGCGTTATCCGAAATTACACACCCTATCTTGGCGTTTAATTTCCCGGAAGCTATGTTGTCTATGATAGCCTGTAAATTACTTCCTTTCCCACTTGCGAGAATGCCTATTATTAACATTGCTAATTTTTATATTATTTATCTTCAATTGTCAATTATTTTCTATGGAGAATCCCTACTTTCCCCCGATTTGTTTTTTTCCCTTTACGACTTAGCGACTTTGTGTGAGAAATTGTTCTTTCTGTATTCTACCTTCCCGCTGATATTCTTAGCGGGTTGTTTTTAACTTTCAAACTTTCTGTTTTTCGTGGTAATCTGTGCAAATCTCTGTCAAAAATAAATCTGTCCTCTGTTTTTTGTTTTTCCATCTTCTCAGTTCTCACTGTTGAGTTTGTAAGTTTTCGTTGGACAAATCAAAAAATTGTATTATTTATACAAATATATTGTATGAAAAGTAGTTTAGAACAATATGAATAATTTATGCGCAGTCGTGATTGGCGGAGATTACCAGGGGTTAGGAGTAATCAGAAGTCTTGCACGGGAAAATATTTCCGTATATTTACTGGATTCCGAACCCTGTATCGCCACTTCTTCCAGATATGTTCATAAGTTTGCCAAATGTCCCTCCCCTGAAAACGAAAAATCATTTATAGATTTCTTAGTTCAATTTGCAAAACAGGAAAAACTTTCTAATTGCTTAATATTTCCTACAACAGATGAAATGGTGAGGTTGCTGTCTGCTAATAAAGAATTGCTCTCTTTACATTATAAAATTTCCTCCCCGGAATGGCAAATAACTGAACTTTTATACAACAAAAAACTTACGTATGCTCTTGCTCAAAAAGTTGGTGTTCCAATCCCCAAAACCTTTTACCCCTATTCCATTGAAGAACTTAAAAAATTTAATCCGGAATTTCCTGTAATCATAAAGCCTGCAGTCAAAGATTTATTTGTTAAAACGACCAAAAAGAAAGCTATCCCTGCAAACAATATGGATGAACTTATATCTGTATACGAAACTACAAACTCAATAATAAAAAAAGAAGAAATAATGGTCCAGGAGATTATTCCCGATGGTCCCCGTAACCTTTATTCTTTCTGTTCGATGTTCAAAAATAAAACTGCATTAGCTACACTTGTTGCAAAACGTATAAGACAACATCCGATGATTTTTGGGCGGGCGACGACTTATGCTGAAACCGTTGATATTCCTGAATTAGAAGAATTAGGGACAAAAATCCTGTCTGAAGCGGATTATTATGGATTGTCCGAAGTTGAGTTTATATGGGATACAAGAGATGAAAAATATAAATTATTGGACATAAACGCAAGAACATGGGGATGGCATACGCTTGGAAATATTGTTGGCATTAATTTCCCGCTTGTTTTATATAATGATATGATGGGACTGATACAAAAATCAAATAAGAAAATGATTGACGGTAAATGGATGCGGTTGTTGACGGATTTGCCCGTGGCAATGGGGGAGATAATAAAAGGAAATCTTAGTTCGGAAGATTATATCAACTCGTTAACAGGTTTAAAAGATGCAGTCTGGGACGATAATGATCCTCTGCCTTTCCTTAAAGAAATTTTTCTACTGCCTTATTTACTAAAAAAACGAGGTTTTTAATATGTTTTTCGTGCTTTCATGGTTTAATCTGTAATCTTCTAATCTTTTTGTTATCTGCCGAAATCTGTGTCCCAATTTATCTGTTTTTTCTGTGTTTTGTTGTTTCTCTACTCTAAATCTTTCTGTTATCCGTGTAGATCTGTGAAAATCACTGCCTACCGCAGGCAGGCGTGGCTAAACTTTTCAGTTTTCTGGTTAGTGCGATTTTGTGTTTTAGTGGCAAGTTTTTGGTTTTTCTGTTTTTGTCCTATTTTCCTATCCGCACAATTTGGATTTTTACTTTAGCGAGCAACGCAGCCATTGCACCTAACGCCGCAAGTATGGGGGCAAAAATCGTTAGCACGCTACCGACGGCAACTCCGGCGTTAAGAGGAATTTCAACTAATAACTCGTCATTAGCTTTTTTGATAATTAACCTGCGGACATTCCCTTCGGCAATCAGTTTTTTTGCCTGTTCAACAAGTTCACCGGCATTAATTTCTATTTCTTCAATCCAAGTTTTTTCTTCTTTTTTCTTATCAGGCATTGTTTCCTCCTTCTTTAATTTGTAGTGTATTTATCATTTTATTTCTACATTTAAAAAAGTCAATAGATTTTGGTTAGAAGTAATAAAAGTAATAGGGGTAATAGAAGTAACTTATGTCCTACGCTTCGCTTCCGGATAAGTTAAGTAAGGTAAGTAGTTGAGTGAGGTAAGTGGGAAAAACGAGATTTTTCTCCGCCAGAGGCGGATCAGAATGACAAATGGCGGGAGCAGATGCTCCTACCTACCCAAACCCAAAAAGATTGTCAGACAAGAATGTCTGACCTACCACACAAACAATGGAATGGGCGAATGCCACAAAAAACGAGAAAATTTATTACTTCTTATCGTTCCAGTGGTAATAGTCTTGCATAGTCCCCAAATAAATAAACTCCTGCTGCGCCTCTTCTACTTTATCGTTATTCGCTTTTGCCGTTAAGATGTTCCCTAAATAACCCTGCGCCTCAAGCAATAATTCCCTTTGTTGCGCTGCTTCCGGGAGAAATGGAGTGTTTACGAAAACTTCATGGTTAATCTTTTCGTATTCTTTGCCTATTTGAAATTTTGTCATTTCAGTTGCCTCCCTGGTCTCAGTGGACAAGACTTCCCAATAGTTTTATACAACACCCCTTTGTGTTTAGTTTATTGTAGGGAGTTATTTCGAAAAGTCAACATATATCTGAATTAAATAATAGCAATTCACTAAAGCCATATCAAAAATCAAATATCAAATATTAAAATTAACAGATAATAAAGAAAAACAGATAGGGAAAAGAATTTTTGGACGCAGATGACCCAGCTAAGTTGGATAACTTGGACTAATCCCGCCAGGTCGGGAAAAGTCCAAGTAAACGCAGATACACAAGACAAAAGAAACTAAAAGACAAAAAGAACACCTAAACACAGAAAAAGAAACGAACATATTCCGCAAAAATCCAGAACTACCCACAAGAAATTCGGAATAATAGCAACAAAAAAAAGATCCTTACATAGATTTACGCAAACAACAGAAGAACACCTTACAGAGAACAAACACAGAAAACAAAAAACACAGAAAACCTAATATATGAATTTGCACGAAATTATCAAAATATTACAAAAATCAAGAACAAAAATTGATTTTATTGCAAGCAATGTTAATAAAATTAATATATTTTAATAGAAATATTAATTTTTTTATTGACAAGGTAATTTTCATGCTATAATGTCATCTCACTATGAATAAAACAACTACTATCAATAACTGTCCTTTTTGCAAAGGCGAGATTTTTGTAAAAGAGTTTGAGTGCAAGAGTTGCAAAACTAAAATAGTCGGTGAGTTCCAACGAGATAAGTTTTCCAACCTTTCGCCTGAACTCTTGAAGTTTGCAGAAGTTTTTTTGTTGAACGAGGGAAACATAAAAGGCGTAGAAGAAACGCTCGGTTGTTCTTATCCTAAAGTCAAAAGTATGCTAAAAGAGTTAGTCCAGGCTTTAGGATATGAATACAAAGAAAAGAAAGAAGAAGAAATGGGAGCAATCAAAAAGAATAAGAGAAAAGAAGTGCTTGATATGTTGGAAACAGGAGAAATAACCGTGGAAGAAGCAAAAGATTTATTAGGGAATCTTTAGGAGGAATATATGGAAGAATATAAAAAATATTCCGTAAAAAAAGAGGCTTTGGCGATTTCTATAGCCCTTGCGAGTTATGACTTATCAATAGAAGGATGCAAAGGCGACGAAGTCATTATACAGACAGACGATAAAGAAACCGCAGACAAAAGACTCACTATTTCAATGGAAGGGAAAGAGTTAAGAATAATGGAAGATTCGGGAATTTCGTTTGGCAGGTACGAGGGAGAATTAGTTTTAAGGATCCCCCTTAAAAAACAATATTCCGGGGAATGCAAGATTGCAAGCGGAGATGTGGAAATAAAAAACATCTCATATAACGGAATAATCAAATCGGCATCCGGTGATATCGCCATAGAATCACTTAAAGGAGACATAGAAATAGGCACCACTTCGGGAGATATTGAGTTGAATGACATCGAAGGCAACGCAAATATTCATTCTATGAGCGGCGACATAGAAATTAATGATGGAACTATATATTCTATGGATATTGCTGCAACATCCGGTGATATAAGCTTCTGCGGGAAACTCTTACTTAAAAAAGATTGTTTTATAAAAAGCGTTTCAGGGGATATTGAACTTGATATCTCAAATGCGGAAAACTTGCTTATTGAATCCAAAACACTTAGCGGTGACGTTGAAATAGAAGGAGATTACAGTGTTTCAAAAGAAGATAAAAATGGTTACAAGCATTTATCCTTAACAACCGTTTCCGGAGATATAAACATAGAATTAGGCGAAGACTGCAAAAACGTTTATGCAACTACCGTAAAAGCAAGAGATTCTTTTCACAGGGCAGGACACGGAATATTTGACAGGATGATTCATGATGGCGTTCACAGGACAATAGATGAAGCAGTAAAAAGGGCTCCGCGAGGCGTAGAAATCGTTGAAAACGAAGAACCTTCCAGAACGGAACATATTTCCCGGATATTAAAAATGCTGGAAGACGGTAAGGTAAATGCGGAACAGGCAAGAGAACTGATTGACGCATTATAAAATGATATTTTTACGCATATTTTTAGGTATTCTATGGTTTATTGTTGCTGCCGTATATTGTATTTTATGTAGTGTTCATATCAATAAACAGTTTTTCCGATTTGTAATTATCGCGTTCTTAGGACTTTCGGTTTTGCTCTCCTACTTCGCATTTCCTGTAATAATTTTTTTCACCTTTACTCTACTGCAATTATTCTCCTATATACTATGGGAACATTTTGAGACATCCATAACACGCCACACTTTTAACCCGGGTAGATTTATAAAACATTTTTGTTCCTGGATTTTCATGAAAAACGAAGATGCGTTGATAAGTTTTGTATTCCCAAAGTTTTTAACATATTTTGTTGTTTTAATCCTATCAGCAAATCGTAAATTCCGTTCATTGCTTCCGGGCATTACTAACGCTATAAGTTTAGGCGTAGATATTGACTTAGAAAGCAAAGACGGAATTGTAAGTATTCATATTTAAGTAATGGATATATAAAAAAAGAATTTGAGATTATAGGGGGCATCTATGAATAATTGGATTTTGGGACTGATTCCGGGAATTTTGGTACTTATTTCCGGAATGTTTATTTTATCACTATTTCTGGTGAAAATAGTATGGGCATGGACAATGCCTGACCTTTTTCCGGGAGCTGTTGAACAAGGGTTGATAGTTAAGTCCATATCGTGGTTTACCTCGTTTAAGCTTGCAATATTTATTAGTGTATTGGCAGGAATAGGAGGAGGAGTAAATAAAAGAAATGGATAAATAAACATACAATACATAAGAAAACAGATGAAAAGTAGTAAGGGGAGGTATTATGGAAGAGAGAATAAGAATTTTAAAAATGCTTGAGAACGGTAAAATAAATGCCGATGAAGCAGATAAACTCCTGCAAAGTATTGATAAAAAAATAAAAACGGTAGATATGCCTCGGAAACCTATATTTACAAAAGGCAGTGGTAAAAAATTGAAAATAAGATTAGAATCTAACGAGGACGGCAGCAAAAAGGTAAATATAAGTATTCCGCTTTCCCTTGCCAAATTGGTATCCGGGTTTATCCCAAAAGAACAGCAAAGAACAATGGAAGCTCAGGGAATAGATTTAAATACCATTTTAGGACATATTGATGAACTTGAAGCTACGGGCGAAGACCTTGTGAACGTGGAATCCGATAACGAAAAGATACGGATTTATATAGAATAGGATGGATGATAGAAAAGCATTTAGTAATTAGGTGATTAATAGTAACTAGTAGTAATAAAGGGCAGGGTAATTTTTAAAAACAGGAGGATATTATGAAAATAACCGTATTCAACGGAAGCCCACGGGCTGAAAAAGGAAATACACACATTATGGTGGAAGAATTCCTTGCAGGCGCAAAAGAAGCCGGTGCTGAGACCGAAAATATCTTTCTGGTAAAAAATAACATAAAACATTGTCTTGGATGTTATAACTGCTGGGTAAAAACACCCGGCGAATGCATAATCAAAGATGATATGAAAGAGTTATTATCAAAATTCATAGAAACGGATATTGTCGTTTTCGCAACTCCCCTATATGTAGATAATGTAAGCGGAATTATGAAAAACTTTATGGACAGATTAATACCCGTTCTTGACCCTTATTTCAAAAAAGATAAAAACGGTGAGTGCCGTCATACAAATAGATACGGCAAATCTCCTAAAATTGGGGTAATTTCAAATTCCGGGTTCCCAGAACAAAGCCATTTTCAGGTGCTAAAACTGTTATTCAACAGAATTGCAAAAAATATGCATTCCGAAGTTATCGGAGAAATATATAGAGGAGGAGGCCCAATCCTTGGAAATAAAATGTTACTCCTTACCCCCTTTATCCACAGTTATAAAAAATGTTTACACAAAGCCGGGAAAGAAATAGTCGAAAACTTAAAACTCTCGGACGAGACTATCGCAAAACTGGAAAGACCAATAGTCCCTGATGAACAATATATAAGCGGCGCAAATAAAAATTGGGATAAAACATTGGCAAAGATTGAACGATAGAAATCATTACTCAACAAACCTGCCACAAAAGCACGAAAGCACAAAACAGAAACTGTAAGACAGTAATCACTAGATTTTCAAAATTCAATGCTTGACTTTTTTATCATTTATAATTAAAGTGCAAGCTATTATAAATTTAAAAATCATACACACAGGAGGTTGGAATGTACAAGAATTACATAAACGGTAAATGGCAAGATGCCAAATGTGGCAAGACGTTTACAAAACTAAATCCCGCAACAGGCGAAGAAGTCGGAAAATTTCCTTTATCGGAACCGGAAGACGTTAATGATGCAGTTGCAAGCGCGAAAAAGGCTTTTAAGGGATGGAGCAGAACTCCGCTTCCTACAAGAGGCGATATAATGTTAAAACTGGGCAATCTTATGCTGAAAAATAAAGAAGAACTTGCTCGCATAGAAACACAAGACATGGGTAAAGTTTTAAAAGAAACACGTGGCGACGTCCAGGAAGGCATAGACACGGCATATTACGCTTTCGGCGAAGCAAGAAGATTTTTCGGCAAAACCGTTCCATCTGAATTACCTGATAAAATATGTATGACTTTTCACCGTCCGATTGGAGTTGCCGGGTTAATATCCCCATGGAATTTTCCCGCGGCAATACCTTGCTGGAAAATGATACCTGCGTTACTTTCGGGGAATACAGTAGTATTTAAACCATCCCGCGAGGCTCCTGCAACAGGCGCAAAACTTGTAGAATTATTGATTGAAGCAGGCATTCCTGACGGCGTAGTAAATATTATTCACGGAGCCGGAACAAACGTAGGAGAAGCCATCGCTACTCATCCCGACATAGGCGTAATAAGCTTTACAGGCTCCGTACCGGTAGGCAAAAGATTGGCAGAAATTTCCGGAAAAAGCCTTAAAAGGATAAGCCTTGAACTTGGCGGAAAGAACGGACAAATAGTAATGGATGATGCAGACCTTGAACTTGCGCTTGAAGGCGCATTATGGGGAGCATTCGGAACTACAGGACAGAGATGCACGGCGACTTCAAGAGTTATTTTACACAAAGATATTCATGATAAGTTCGTGGATATGCTTGTAAAAAGGGCAAATAAAATAAAAATAGGATACGGGTTAGACGAATCAATGGAAATGGGGCCCTGCGTTTCGGAAAAACAGCGTGATATAGTTGCAAAATATGTGGATATCGGTAAAAAAGAAGGCGCGAAACTTGCTTGCGGTGGAGAACCTTATACCGAAGGCAACTGCAAAGATGGATTTTTCTACAGACCGACAATATTTACGGGAGTAACTCCGGATATGAGAATAGCAAAAGAAGAAATATTTGGGCCGGTGTTATCCGTTCTGAAAATAAACAACCTAGACGAAGCTATTAAAGTCATAAACGGAACAGAATTCGGGCTTTCATCTTCAGTATATATAAAAGACGTTAACAACGCAATGAAAGCTGTAGCAGAAATAGAAGCGGGTATAACTTATATAAACGCCCCGACAATTGGCGCCGAATGTCATTTACCATTTGGAGGAGTAAAGAACACGGGGAACGGGCACAGGGAAGGCGGATGGACCGTTTATGAAATATTCAACGAAACCCAGACAGTTTATATTGATTACTCTGCAAAACTTCAGAGAGCGCAGATTGATACGACAGTAATTAGTTAACAGTTAATAGAAACGGAAAAAAACGGTTGGAATTAATAAGTAACAAACTTGGGATTAAAAAAGAATATGATTGACAAAGTTATAAAAGAGAAATACTCATTATGATTATGGGAAAAAGAAGATACATTGAACTGCATAAAAGCGGGGAATTGAAGAAAAGAATTAAAAAATCTCTTGCTATGCTTGAATCCTGTAAATTATGTCCGCGAGAATGTAAAGTAAATCGTTTGAATGATGAAAGAGGATTCTGCGGTGCAGGCAGGTTTGCTCTATTAGCCAGTTATGGACCGCATATGGGAGAAGAAATTCCACTTGTCGGGAAAAATGGATCGGGGACTGTATTCGTCGGAGGTTGCAATCTGAAATGTATATTCTGTCAGAATTATGAAATATCCCATGTTATGTATGGAGAAGAAGTAGAAGCAAAACAATTGGCGCAAATTATATTAAAATTACAGGCTATTAAATGTCACAATATAAATATTGTAACGCCGACACACATAGTGCCGCAAATACTTGAAGCTTTGCCTTTTGCGATTGAACAGGGATTAAATCTTCCTCTCATCTATAATAGTAGCGCTTACGATAATAAAGAAGTTTTGGAGTTGTTGGATGGAATATTTGATATTTATATGCCGGATTTCAAGTTCTGGGATTCTACAATGGCTACACAATTTGCAGGAACCGAAAATTATCCTTTGATTGCGCAAAACTCAATAAAAGAAATGCATCGCCAGGTAGGCGACCTTGTGCTGGACGAAAATGGTTTAGCTGAACGTGGATTAATATTACGCCATCTTCTATTACCGGATGATATGGAGAATACAAAAGAGATAGTAAAATTTTTCTCTTCTATTTCGACACATACTTATGTAAATATAATGGGACAGTATAAACCTTACGGTAATATAGAAGGTTTCCCGTCGCTTGCAAAAAAAATAACCTCTTCCGAATTTAACAATGCGGTAGAATTTGCAAAAGAAAAGGGGCTTTATAGATTTCTATGAAAATAAACTGGGAAGCGCTTTGCGAAGCAGTTGGAGATTATTCTCAATCACGTATATACATATTCAATAAAAAAACAGGCGAAATTATTATCGTATCGGAATATATGAGTGACTCAGGCAAGCGTGATTTAAAACAACAAGTTGCCGGGATTAAACCTGAGAATTGCGTAGTAATTCCGACAATGAGTTCAAGAGACGGATTTAAGTTAATGGAAGAGTTTGTCCCTTTCGTAAAAGATGACAAAGTGAAAGCTATATTAACTGAGATATTGCCTCAAACCGCACCATTTAAAAGATTCAAAGAAGTGGTATTCAAGAATCCCGAAATACGAAAGCAGTGGCAAAACTACCGAGAGGAAAGATTGACCGAATACGCAAAAAAATGGCTTACAAAAGAAGGAATTAAAGAAGAGTAGATAGTTGTACCCCTCCATTTTAAATTTTCAAAACTCCTTGTGATTTAGAATATTTATTTTGCTGTAATTTTTGTAGGCACAAATTCAATTTGCGCTTTTTTTGTAGGGACGTCCCATTGAGACGCCTTTGAGAAAAATATTTTTGGAATTACTCTTTCAGGAGTTTGGTTAGTTCGGATTCAAGTTGTTCTGCAGTTTCTTTACCAAATCCCGTATGCTGGGTTACAATTTTTCCTTGTTTATCAAGGATATAAGTTGTTGGAATACCCCTTATACTGTAATTTTTGGCTACTTCTTCGTTTCCTATTAAAACAGGATGTTTTATTCCATTTTTCTGAACATAATCTTTTAATGCTTTTTCTTTATCCATACCTATGCCAAGTATAAGGAACCCTTTATCTTTATATTTTTCATAGAGTTCTATAAGTGCTGGGATTTCAGCTCTGCAAGGTGGACACCAAGGCGCCCAGAAATTTACAAATACTACTTTGCCTGTTTGTTCGCTAAGAGTATACTCGGTGCTGTCAAGGCTGTATAATGTAAAATCAGGTGGTGTTAGTCTTGAGGTGTCAGCAATTTTAGCGCCTGTAGAATCGTCAATTTTTTGGTTAGTTTTTGCCCCACCTTGTTTACAACCTATAAGTAAAACCAGACATAACAGAAATATGTTTTTTTTCATTTTCCTCCGTTGCTAAATTAACTGGGGGGCATGGATTTGAACCACGATACCAGGCTCCAGAGGCCTGTGTCCTGCCGTTGGACGACCCCCCAATCTTGTTTAAGACAATATAGGAATTTATATGTTATTATGAAATATGTCAATTTTTTAATTTGTAAACATGGAAAATGGAAAGTTTTTGGACGCAGATTTTCAGGATTAACAGGAAGAAAAAGCAAAAGAACAGAAAAATAAAAGCAGACAACAAATTCATTTCTAACAGGGATTTGAAGAGAGTTAAAGAGATAAAAAAGTTTCTTTCGGGCTAAAGCCCGAGAGAGTATTTTGGTTTGTTTTTCCGCCCCCGTCCTAAAGGACGGGGTAATTTAAAAAGATATTACCCCAGAGATTAAGTGATTCTGAGTTTTTTGCAAAGAAAGGTAATTATTGACAATTCAATATCGGGTAATTAGATTATTTTTTTATTGAAATTGGATATAAATGGATAAGAAATTTTTATCAGCCATAATAGTATCTGCATCTTTATTTGGTATCAGCGCGCCCGTTGCGAAACTACTTGTTCGGGATATTCCTCCTATTGCTTTAGCCGGGCTTCTTTACCTCGGAACATTTATTGGCTTATCCATATATTTTCTTGTGAGAAAACTAATAACAAATAACTCTTATAAAAGAGAAGCCCCGTTAGAAAAAAAAGATTTTATCTGGTTAGCCGGGGCAACGCTTGCAGGTGGAATAATAGCTCCAATAAGTATGATGACAGGATTAACTTTTATTTCCGGGTTTTCCGCATCATTATTACTTAATCTGGAAGGACTTGCTACTGCCATAATTGCCGTTTTATTTTTCGGGGAAAATGCAGGAAAACGCTTATGGATGGCGTTGATATGTATGACTATCGCGGGAGTGTTTATAAGTTGGCAGCCTACTCTTGGAAATTTTAATGTATTAGGTCCACTATTAATTGTAGTTGCTATGATATGCTGGGGAATTGATAACAACTTAACTCGTAATATATCCGATAAAGACCCCATACAAATTGCAATAATTAAAGGTTTTGTTGCCGGGATAGTATCATTGTCGCTTGGAATGGCTCTTGGATGGAGAATGTCTTTTAATTCCGGGATCTTATTTGCGTTATTACTTGGAGCATTAAGTTACGGTATCAGTTTAGTACTGTTTATCTACGCACTAAAAGGATTAGGCGCTTCCAGGACAGGATTGTTTTTTAGTTTTGCGCCTTTTATCGGAGCAGTAGTATCACTAATTATACTCAAGGAATGGATAGGATGGGTAATGTTCCCCGCAATAGTATTTATGATAATCGGAATATGGCTGATAAGCAGCGAAAAACACTTGCATTTGCATAAGCACAAATCAACAATACATACACATTCACATACTCATACGGATGGACACCATTTACATAATCATCCTGAAACGTTTTCCGGTCAACATATACATCAACATACCCACAACGATATGATTCACGCTCATCCGCATTTGCCTGATACCCATCATAGACATAAACATGAGGTATTCGGGGAGGGAGAAGGCATTCCAAAGTAATTGCTATAAAACTCGAAGGGACAATAAAAATGTTAAAAAATTATTTATGGTTTAATGATGAGAAGATAAAAGTAGGATTTACTGAGAAAGATAGGAAATTTGCTGAAGAGACATCTGTCGCATTAAAAAAGGCAATCAAACTCTTGTCGGAATATTTTCTACTGAAAAAGAGTTTTCCGCCTGTCAGAGCAGTATTGGTGCCAAATAGAAAGGAATATGACCGTCTTGTTAAAGAACTGCTTAAAGTTGATATTGAACAACCTTCAGACCCAAGTAGAATTGCCCAGCCTCAACGCACAGACTTGGTGCTTCTTGCTCCTTCCGCATATTCAACGGATTCAATTTATAAGTACTTTGCCAAGGAATACAAAAGACTTCTCGTCCATGAAGCAACTCATATGTTTGAAGAACATCTTTCGCCAAATATGGAAGCAGCTCCTAGATGGTGGAGCGAAGGTCTTGCGGTTTGTATTTCAGAACAATGGAAATATGAAAATGAATTTATCCCACCTGTCGTAGAAGGAATTAGAAATAAGAATATCCCGACAATAAAAGAAATTCCAAAAAGTGTAAAACTTGCTTACCAGTGGGGTTGGACTATTGTGAAATATATAGAACACTTGTACGGGCGACAAATGATACTCAATATTGTTACTAATTGTGACGATGGCAACGTGATTAAAATAACCGGTAAAACAATTAAAGATTTTGAAAGAGGCTGGGGAAAATACCTACAGAACGAAAAAGAAATTTTGGAATTTGCGCAACCGAACAGAAAGTCAGACAAGAATGTCTGACCTACCACAGAGATTCGTACCTATGAAAAAGAATGATTATTCTGAAAGCGGTTTGGTGCTAAATTTTAATTTCCAGAAGTTGTTCGTAATTTCTTATCGTGGTTTCGTCCACCTCCATTACTTTATGGTAATTTGATTCAAACCCGGGTAATCGTTCCATTGCAAATTTTCTCGCAAAGAGCGCTTTTTTGGGGTTCCTTTTTGCTTCGTCCAAAAAGCTGTATGACATATACAGCAAAAGCGCCATATCAATAAGTGTTCTTGCGATATAGTCGCGGAAATCTTTATTTTTAAGTTCACGGACTTTATCAATTGCTTTATTAAACATTCTTTCATATTTAAGAAGAACATCGTATACGTCTTTAAATTCCCCTTCGTGCCCTTGTGCAGATTTCCTGAATTTTTCAAATTCAGAATCCATTTGTTTTGTCATAACCCCGCCAATTGCCGCAACTACCTGAAACTGTGTAGTTCCCTCATATATGCTTGTAATTCTCGCATCTCTGTAATATCTTTCCACGTCAAAATCCTGCATATAACCTGTACCTCCATGAATTTGAATTGCGTTATAGCAAATCCTGTTTGCGGCTTCTGTTGAATAGTATTTTGCAAGAGGCGTAAACAACTCCACTTTTTCGCTAAGTTTCTTGGCTCTTTCCCTCTGGTTAGCAGGTTTTTCACTGAAGAAATTTTCCTGTTTTTCTTCAAGTGTTTTTTCGATACTTTCCAATTCATCAACGATTAAACCCGTATGATAAATCAGTGAACGTGTTGCTTCAATATCCATTCTGTCATTAGTTAGCATATCGTATACTGCAGGCAATTCAATAATTTTTTTCCCAAATTGTTTTCTTTCAAGGGCATATTTAAGGGCTTTATTATATGCGGCCTGAGCTATGCCCAGAGCCTGGATTGCGACACCCAATCTTGCACCATTCATCAGATGCATTACATATTTAATAAGTCCAAAACGTCTTTTTCCTACAAGTTCACATTTGGCATCATTAAACTCCAATTCGGTAGTAGGTGAACCATGAATACCTAATTTATGTTCTATCCTGCGGATTTTCATACCACCATCTTTTAAGTAAAGGAACATAGACAATCCGCGCGCATCCTGAGTCCCTTCTTCGCTTCTTGCAAGGACGAGATGAACTCTTGCGCCTCCGTTCGTAATAAATCTTTTAACGCCATTGAGTTTCCAGCAATTTTCTTTTTCATCAAAAGTTGCTTTTGCTTGGACCGCCTGCAAATCGGAACCTGCCTCAGGTTCGGTTAAATCCATAGAACCCGTTACTTCCCCTTTACAAAATAAAGGAAGAATTTTTTCTTTCTGTTCTTCCGATGCAAATTTATTAATAGTGACGGCAATATCCTGTAGCCCGTATATGTTCATAAAGCTGGCGTCTGCTTCGGATACCATTTCTATGACAATGTTATTAATTACATTAGGGAGGTTTAGACCACCATATTTCCTTGGCAACGTTCCGCCTATTAAGTCTGCTTTTCTAAGAGTTTCAAAGGCTTGTTTAGTTCCCTCGGCATATTCTACTTCACCATCTTTATAAGAAGCGCCTTGTTCATCGACTGATTTAGCAAGAGGAGCAATACATTCAGCAGAAATCTGTCCTACGAGTTCTAATATTTTTTTGTAATTATCTATCGCATCTTCATAATTTTCCGGAGCGTAATCAAATCTTTTATGTTCGTTAAAACTATCTTCAAGACTTTCGACTATTTTCTTTATATCAAGGGAGTTAAAATGAAACAATCTATCGGAATTTTCCGTGAAAAAATTTGCCATTTTTACTCCTTTTCTTTATAAGCTTTTATCATCATAGGAATTATCCTGTTTAAATCCCCGTTAATTTTATAGTGAGCGATTTTCATAATGGGTGCATCCGCATCTTTATTAATAGCTATAATTTGTTTTGACTCCTGCATTCCTGCAAGATGTTGTATGGAACCCGATATCCCACAAGCGATATAAAGTCTTGGTCTTACAGTAACGCCTGTTTGTCCCACCTGATGGTCTTTATGAATCCACCCGATATCAACTGCAGCACGGGTAGCTCCAATTTCAGCGCCTAAAGTCTGCGCTAATTCGTTTATTAATTTAAAGTTTTCTTTATTCCCGACTCCTATCCCTCCTGATACGATAATTTGCGCACCAATGAGATTTATCTTTTTTTCTTCCTGAATTTTTTGTATAATTTCAACAATAAAATCTTCTTGCTTTATTTTTGCTTCCAATGTGATAACTTCGCCCTTTCCTGTACCGGCTGGAAGTGGTTCAAGAGTTTTCATAACTCCCGGTCTTACAGTCGCCATTTGAGGATGCATTTCGGGATTAATAATTGTTGCGATAATATTTCCTCCGAAAGCCGGTCGGATTTGTAAGAGTAAGTCTTTATATGCTTTTTTATTTGTTTTAAACTCAATGTCGCCTATTTGTAAATCGGTGCAATCCGCTGTAAGTCCGCACCTAACTGCTGAAGCTATTCTCGGTGCCAATTCTCGCCCGATTGAAGTGGCTCCAAAAAGTATTATATAAGGATTATATTTTTTTATGTTTTCTACAAGGTTAGTAGTGTAGGGCAATACTTTGAAATCTTTTAATTCCGGATGTTCTACCAGATATACTTTATCACATCTCATATCAAAAAGCGCTTGAACGCTTTTTTTGACATTGGTCCCTAACCATATTGCGCATAATTCCGTTTTCTGGTTAGAAGAAGACAACCGCCCTGCTAATTCTTTGCCTTTAGATAGGAGTTCTTTGCTAACATCCGCAATACCTTTATTTGTATTCTCAATGTAAACCCATATTTGTTTTTTATTCATTTATTTTAGACAATATATTCTTTTATCAATTCCTGCATTAACGTTTGTATTCCTTTTTCATTTGGAGGTATTTCTTTTGTTTCCTGCGTTTCAAGAGTAACATAATTAATTTTAAAAACTTTTGTAGGGGAACCTGAAATTCCGCACAAAGCGAGATCTGCGTTTATATCTTCCATATTCCACTCATTTATCAAGAGTCTATCTTGTATAAGAGTTTCTTCGGAATAGCGTTCAGGAGATAAGTATTTCAAGGTGTTTGAAACTTTAGCAAGTTCGCTATTGGATATGGCTTTTTTAAACTTTGCCATTTGTTTTATGGAGGGAAACCTTGGGGCATTGGAAGTATTTGTAACTGTAATGAGCGCCGGGAGTTTTGACTTTAAGATTTCTATCCCGTTGTCAATGAGTCTTTTAATTTTAATTTCGTTTTTATTTAAGTGTAAAACTTCCTGCATATAGGTAATTTGGGGAATGTTCAATTTTTCTGCGACCTGCGGGCCAACCTGAGCAGTATCCCCGTCAATTGCTTGTCTTCCGGAAAATATAATATCAAATTTTTCTATTTTTTTAATAGCCATTGATAAAATATAACTTGTAGCGAGGGTATCGGAACCGGCAAATCTTCTATCGGTTAAAAGGATTACTTTATCTGCGCCTCTATAAAGGGATTCTCTTAAAATTTCTGCAGCAGAAGGAGGGCCCATTGTAATAACCGTAACTATTGCTCCATATTTTTCTTTGATTAATAGCGCCGCTTCCAAAGCATTTAAGTCTTCGGGATTAAAAATGGCAGGGAGAGCCGTTCTATTAACTGTCCCGTCTTCTTTCATTGTTTTGGTAGTAATATTTCTGGTATCGGGGACTTGTTTCGCAAGAACAATAATTTGATACATTCTGCTTTTATATCCTATTTTTTACTTTTTGCAAGCAAAAAGTACTAAATAAACAGAAAATATAAGATTTTTACTGTGAGGTTTTTAAATTTTACTTGCAAAAATTCATTTGAGAGTTATTTTATGATTTATATATTTATGGCTACTTATGATTTGGTTGTTATCGGAGCTGGACCTGCAGGTTCAATGGCGGCTATTACTGCGGCTAAAGCAGGGATCAAAACTATTTTAATAGAAGAACATCCCGAAGTCGGAACTCCTCTTAATTGCGGCGAAGGCATATCCAAAGAATGGATAACAAAATTCGTAGATATGAAACCTTCCTGGATTGCTTCAAATATTGATGGCGTAACTTTTACTTCTCCTTCCCGCAGACAGTTGACAGTCTATTACCCCGGTGTCGGTTATATTCTTGAAAGAAAGATTTTTGACCGTGATCTTGCAGGACTTGCAGCGGAAACCGGTGCTGAAGTAAGAGTCAAAACAAGAGCAATCGGCTTGACTAAAACAGGTATAGATACAAATAAAGGTAAAATAGATGCGAAAATAATTATTGGTGCGGATGGAGGTCTTTCAAGAGTCTCTAGATGGGCAGGTATTGATACTAAACTTGAGAAAAAAGATTTCTGGACGACCTGCGAGTATTTGCTTGCGGCTGAAGTAACCGAAAATATAGTCGAACTTATTGCAGGAAGAGAAACTGTGCCGGGCGGATATATCTGGATATTCCCGAAATCAAAATATCTTGCCAATGTCGGTGCAGGTGTGTGTCCTGCGATTACAAGGGAATCTCCAAAAACGGTGCTTGATAACTTTTTAAAGTGGAGATTCAAAAAATATAGCATATTGTCGGAAGCTATGAGTATGGTGCCTTCCAAGGGCGTGAAAACTCTCGTCAAAAATAACGTGTGTTTGGTCGGGGATGCTGGCAGGCTGATTGACCCGATTTCTGGAGGCGGTATAGGGAATGCTTTATTGACAGGACAATTAGCTGGCAAAGCTGCAGCCGATGCCATAAAAAAAGACGATATCAAAAAGCTTAAATTATACGAAAAAGATTGGGAAAAATGGGAAGGAAAAAACTTCAAAATTAAACTGCAAGCTCGTAAAATAGCTATGAAACTCAAAGATGCAGATATTGAGTTGTTGTTTGATTTCTGTAAAGAAAACTTTGCCGGTCGCAATTTAACTAAAATGCCGAACGAAATAGATGTAATTAAAAGCATACTTAAATTCAGTCCGCGATTTTTAAAAATGGGCTTTAATTTGCTCAAAAGCTAAAAACTGCTCCAGTGATACATTTTCTTGATTATATATTTTTAATGCGGCCAACGCTTCTTATACCCGGTTGGACTTTCTTTTTAATTGGCTTCTATAGAACAGGCATATCCCAACATATACCTATGTTAGCTTTTATTTCCGCTACCCTTATGATGGGCGGGATTTATGTCATAAACCAAATTATGGATATTGAATCGGACAGGATAAATAAAAAACTTTATCTTTTACCGGAAGGATATATTTCTGTAAAACAAGCATGGATAGAAGCTATTCTTTTGTTTGCACTTGCTTTTGTTTGCGCCATTCCGTATCCTCTTAGATTTAAGTTGCTTTTGTTCGTATCCTTTATCGGCGGAATTTTGTATTCTGTGCCACCGTTCCAGTTTAAAGGACGACCAATTCTTGACCTTTTTTCAAATTCTTTCGGGTATGGATTGGTCGCTTTTTCACTTGGCTGGTCTGCAGTGAAACACATTTCATTTAATACCGTCTTGTATGCGCTGCCTTATTTGTTTGCGGTTGGAGCAGTTTTTATAAATACTACCATCCCGGATATGGAAGGTGATAAAAAATCAGGGAAAATAACTACCGGTGTGTTGATGGGGAACAATGCGTATCTTTTTTCAACTATATTGGTTATAATTTCGTTCATACTTTCTGTTTACTTGAAAGATTGGTTGTGCGGAATTACTTCTATTGTAGCAATTCCGTTGTTCTTGCTTGCGTATATAAAGCGTAATTTAACTTATTGTTTTTTTTCCATAAGGATAAGCGCGCCAATTCTTGTTCTTTTAACGGCTGTTAAATTTTTATGGTTTGCACTGGTATTAATAATTATATTTTGGGGAATGAGAATATACTATAAATACAGGTTTAATATAATATACCCAAAAATAAATGATTGACAACAGGGAATTTATATATATCTAATATAAGATAAATGATGATATTATTTTGTTTGCTCCTTGGACTCGGAGATGCATATTTGAACGATTTTATGGGGCTTGGTGTCGGCGCAAGAGCTCTCGGCATGGGAAATGCATTTATTGGACTTGCGGATGATGCTACCGCAGTGTATTGGAATTCCGCAGGATTGGCAAAAGTTAAGAAAAAAGAGTTGTTTCTAATGCGTTCGGAAGATTTTGATGGTGCGATAACATTAAATAGTGGTATGTTTGCGTATCCCTTAAAAAAATGCACTATTGGAGCAGGTATTTATATGCTTTCTATGCCGGATATTCCTTTAACTGATACGATTGCGACAGATGTACCCATAGATACAGGGACAATTAATGCAAAAGATTATATTTATTATGCCGCTTTTGCTCTTCCGGTTGGTTCGGTAAATTTGGGGTTGACTCTAAAATATATATACAGAAGCTGGTTTGTTGCCAATGCGGAAGGTATTGCCGTGGATTTTGGAATAAATTCAAAATTTAATGGTATTAGTTATGGTGCGAGTGTAGAAAATTTAGTAACCACTCCTTTGTATTGGTCTGATACGCTTTCCACGAATGATAGGTTGCCTGTTGTTTTAAAATATGGCGTAGCCTTAGAACATAATCTGGCTAATGCTAATTCTAAAGTAAATATATGTTTGGGGTTTGATACGTCATTAAAAGATAGAATTGCAGAATTTACTTCTTTGAATACCGATGCCTATTTGGGAATGGAGTACTGGTGGAAACAACAGCTTGCTTTACGAATCGGTGAAGATAGGGGGAATCTTACTTTAGGTTGCGGAATAATTTATCAAAATCTTAAAGTGGATTATGCTTTTAAGTTTCATCCTGATTTGGGGCTCGTAAAAAGATTATCAGGTTCACTTTGCTTCTAATTTATTGCCCCCGCCCCGTGGTTTTGTATCCTAAAAATTCTTTATAATTAGTTCTATAATTTTATCTTCTGCCTGTTTTATTTTTGGCGTATCTAGAACGTAATTATCCATCATAATTGAAAACACAATCAGATTGTTGTTTTGTGTATATGCATAGCCTGCAAGAGAGCTTACGGAAAGCATTGTACCTGTTTTTGCCCGAACATTTCCTTTGCATTCGCTTGTGCGTAATCTGTGTTTCAATGTCCCGTCTACCCCTGCAATGGGTAGGGAGCTTATAAATTCATTTCTTATGCCCCATTCCGATATTGCAGAAGCAAGGACTTTTACGAGCCCATGAGGTGAAATTAAATTATATCTTGATAAACCTGATCCATCAAATATTCTGATTTCATCTTTTGATAATCCGATGCCTTTTAATAATTTATATACCTCATTTGTCCCTTTTTCAAATGATCCCGGCGGCGTCCCGCCTTTAGCTCCTATAGCTTTTAAAATATGCTCTGCATAAAAATTATCGCTGTTCTTGTTCATATAGTATATAAGATATAAAAGTGGATTTGACGAGTGTGTGCAGATGTTTTTACAACTATCTTTAACGGTACCCCTGGTGACTTTTCCCGTTATTGTAATTCCTTTTTTTTCTAGCATTTCTTTTAATATTGTTGTCATATAAGAAGCAGGATTATCTACATTCCTCGTAAATTCCCCGGAAGCACTGGAATCCCCTTTTATTATAATGTAGTTTTTGTCATCTGTAGATTTCAAATTGATTGTTAATCCCATTTTATCTGCTTTTGTGGAGTCAAGTACGGTAAAATAATTTGTTTTAGGATATAAAGATATTTTTTTGCCTGATTTGCTCGGTTTTATCAGTATTGAAATATGGTTTTTATTTAAAGATATCGCGGATACTTTCGGCGCAACTAAAGATGTTTGGGGCTCGTTTACCCAACCTTTACCACATTCTTCTTCGCGGAAATAGGAGTCGTCATAAATAATGTCATTTATTGTAATTATCCCATAATCCGATATAATATCCGTAAGTTCTATAATATCCGAAAGATTGAGGTCGGGATTCCCATAACCTTTGATAAAAAGGTTTGTGTCATCGTAAAAAACTTCCGTGTTAAATGTATATTCTGCACCTAATACTGTTAATGCAGTTAAAGAAGTAAGAATTTTAACATTGGATGCAGGCATAAAAAGAGCTTCAGAGTTTCTGGAATATACTATTTTCTGGCTGTCTACGTTCATTACTTCAAGTCCGAAATTTACTTTTTGTAGCCCGCTTCTTACAATAATATCGTAGAAATCAGACTCGAAGTCTGCATAAACATTTGTCGGCAGAAAAGATAACAATAAAGGAGAGGCGAAAATCCCTATAATTAAAAAGGATATAAATAGCTTTCTTTTTTTTAACATATTTACCTGATTAGTCAGGGAAGAGATTAATCGTTCGGTACACAGCAAAGGAACCTGAGAGAAGTATTTCCGGTATTTCTGAACTGGTGTATTTTATCCCCGGGAACAAATATGCAATAGTCTTTTCTGAAACTATGCTCTTTCCCTTCACATACAAAAATGCCGGTTCCTTCCAGGATGTATACTTCGTGCTCAAATGCGTGAGTGTGGAGCGGTGTATTGCCACCTGCTTTGATTTCAAATAATCTCATTGCAAAATTAGGCGCGCCGTCGGTTTTAGCAATGAGCCATTTCATATATGCATCTTTGGCGCCTTCCATTTTTACTTCTGCCAGTTGGACATCCACGCAGTTTAGTAATTTCATTTTGCCCCCGTAGTTTATAATTTTAATGATAATAGTTTCTACTGTAAGTAAGTTAGAGTATATTTTTTACTAAGTCAATTGTTTTTTAACGTGCTGAATGATTAATTTCGTAGTCGCTTGCTATGACCGAGTATTCAAAAAATTAACGAGGATAAAAGAATTTAATCGTAACCGTGAATTAACAAAATTTCTTACGTATACCTAAACTTTACTTCCCTAATTCCTAATTAATGAAAGTTACTGCTGGTCTAAGGTGAAGTTTTTGACTGACAGCACGACTGATTTATAATCAGCAGAATATCCGTGCTTGATTTCAAAGTTCCTTGTTTGCCCTGCCGGGACACTTTCCGAACAACTTGCAGAGTCTGTGCTTAGTGTTTTATTTGCTGCATCCTGGTATTTTGCCAGAACTGTGAAAGAAGTGATCGTTTTATCCCCTGTGTTTTTAATTTTTCCATTGATAGAAGTATATTTGCTGTTCTTTTTATCTGCTTTCCATTCCCAGTCATCCGGAATTTTAATTTTGTCCGTATAGTTTTCTAATTCTATTTCATTTTCCTTTTCTTTTATAGTTGCCAATAATTCTTTTCCTTTATCCGTATCTTTGCTGTATTTATTGATTAAATCTTTCGCTTCTTCATATTTTCCTGCTCTCATTTGAGAAAGAATTTCTGCCTGTTGAGCTGTTTCTCTTGCATTTTTTGTAACAGAATTAAATACTTTAATTCCTCCTACGATAACTACTAAAATTACAACTATCCAAATAACGCTTTTCATTTTTCCCCCTTTACACAATATTCTATTTGTCAGATTATTTAAAAGATTATGTTTGTCAAGTTTTTTTGATGTTATACATAGAGATTATTGCCCAAATCATTTTTTTTATGTTTTTATTACTAAGGAATATCGGGTAATTTGTTTTTTTTCTTGACTTTTGAGTTTAAGTTTTTAAGTTGTAGAATATTTTACAAGGAGGTAAAATGAAAAAAGTATATCTAATGACGCCGGGGCCGACTCCTGTGCCAAGTGAAGTGAGGTTAGCAGAAGCACGAGAAATTATTCATCATCGCACAAAAGAGTTTTCAGATACTATAAAAATAGTTTCGGAAGGACTTAAACCTATTTTCAAGACAAAGAACTCCGTATTTACTTTTGCAGCTTCAGGAACCGGGGCAATGGAAGGTGCAGTTTGTAATTTACTATCGAAAGGCGACAAAGCATTGGTAGTTAAAGGCGGTAAATTTGGAGAAAGATGGGGTAATATTTGCAAAGCTTATGGAGTAGAAGCAATCTCAGTAGACATAGAATGGGGCGACGTAGCAGATCCTGCAGTAATTAAAAAACATTTGGACGATAATCCGGATATTAAAGTTGTATTTGCTACACTTTGTGAAACAAGTACCGCTACCGAATTTCCTATAAAAGAATATGGTGAAGTTATAAAATCAAGGCCAAATACATTATTTGTTGTTGATGCAATATCGGGACTTGCAGCTTGTGACATTCAGGTTGACAACTGGGGAGTGGATGTGTGTGTATCAGGTTCACAGAAGTCACTTATGTTACCACCCGGATTGGCATTTGCGTCGGTAAGCGACAAAGCATGGCCATTTATGGATAAATCTAATTTACCAAAATTTTATTTTGATTTCAAAAAAGCTCGCAAAGCACTTGAAAAATCAGATACTCCATTTACACCGGGGGTTTCTTTAATTATGGGATTGAAAAAAGCATTGGAAATGATAAACGAAGATGGTGGAATAGATAAGATTCTTGAAAGAGTTACGGTAATGGGAGATGCGACTCAGGCAGCTATGAAAGCACTCGGATTAAAGCTTATTTCAAAACATCCTGCAAAAGCTCTTACGGGAATTTTTGCGCCGGATGGAGTAGATGGCAAAGAACTTAAGAAAACTCTTGAGAAAAAATATGGTGTTATGGTAGCAGGCGGGCAGGACCAATTTGAAGGGAAAGTAATAAGACTTACGCATCTTGGTTATATCTGCCAGTTTGATATTATTACGGCAATAGCGGCAATTGAATTATCACTTCACGATTTGAAACATCCTGTTGAACTTGGTAAAGGCTTAAAAGCAGCTCAGGAAGTATTTGCTAAAGCTTCTATATAATTGATTTATAACGGATGTTAAAGGGGGAATAATGAAAATACTTATAGCTGATGGTCTTGATGCCCAGGGGATTAAAGGGTTACAAGCAATGGGACACCAGGTGGAAGATTTATCTGCATTACCTAAAGAAGAACTGGTGACTAAAGTAGCAGATTTTGATATTTTGGTTGTTCGCAGCGCTACTAAAGTCCGTAAGGAAATGATAGACAATATGAAGAGTATGAAGATGATTATAAGAGGCGGAGTTGGTATGGATAACATAGATGCAGATTATGCAAAAGCAAAGGGTATAAAAGTTGTGAATACTCCCGGTGCATCATCTGCTTCCGTTGCGGAATTAGCGCTTGCTCATATGTTTGCATTGTCCAGGGGAATAGCTAAGGCTACAAAATCCATCCAGGGCGGACAGTGGGAGAAAAAAGCATTCAAGGGCACTGAAATATCGGGAAAAACACTTGGCATAATAGGGATAGGAAGAATCGGGCAGGAACTTGCGAAACGTGCAAATGCGCTCGGAATGACAGTTCTAGGATATGACCCGAATGTTAAAGGTACCGGAAGTATAAAAAATGCAACTTTTGATGAATTATTACAAAGCTCGGATTATATATCAATACATACGCCATTGACAGCAGAAACCAAACATTTTATCGGGAAAACGGAATTTGATAAAATGAAAAAAGGCGCAATTGTCGTAAATTGTGCTCGTGGTGGAACGGTTGATGAATCAGCATTATTGGAAGCTTTGAAAAGCGGTAAATTGGCAGGCGCCGGTTTGGATGTGTTTGAAACCGAACCTCCTGCAGCAAGCGAATTATTGAGTTTCCCGAACGTTACACTTACTCCGCATATCGGAGCTCAGACCGGGGAAGCGCAGACAAGAATAGGCGAAGAAGTAGTGAAAATCGTTAAACAAGCTTAGTCTTTTTGAAAATTATAATAAATGGGCGGGATTTATGTCTCGCCCATTTTTTATAGTTCTTTCATTTATAGGAGTAAAAAGTATAAAAAAGTAGGGAGGAGATAGAATGAAGAGTGCTTATCTTGTAGTCGTATTAGGATTGTTTTTTTTGAGTTGTGCAAGAGAGCCAATAAAAACAGGCGGCGTTATCATTCCGTTGACTGATAAAGGTGGTGGTAACACCTGTAAGACGATAAAGATAGGCAAGCAGGAATGGATGGCAGAAAACCTGAACGTAAGTTGTTATCGTAATGGCGACTCTATACCGCAAGTGCAAGACGCGGAGAAATGGAAAAACTTAACCACAAGTGCATGGTGTTATTATAAAAACAATGCGGAACATGAAAAAACTTACGGCAAGTTATATAATTGGTATGCCGTAAACGACCCACGTGGTTTGGCTCCCGAAAGCTGGCACATACCTGCCGATGACGAGTGGACAATTCTTACCGACTGTTTGGGTGGAAAAGACGTAGCAGGCGGGAAACTGAAAGAGTCAGACACAACTCATTGGACAAGTCCTAATGTCGGTGCAACCAACGAAAGTGGTTTTTCGGCGCTTCCGGGAAGTGCTCGCAGTCCTGATGGTTCGTTCGGCTGTATGGGGCACAGCGGTGGATGGTGGTCAACTACGGAGTTTGATACTGTAAGTGCGTGGTGTCATCCGATGAGTTACCATGACACTAGTGTGCACCGTAATAGCTACGACAAAAGGTGTGCTCTTAGCATACGCTGCGTCAGGAATTGACAACAGTTCTTATTTTGTTATATCAAGACCGCTATCCGGGGAACTATTTGTATATTCTTTAAGTAATTTGTTTGTTTGCTTTATGTTGTCAATTTCATTTGAGGTGTTTGCTATAAGTTGATTGAATAATTTCAAATTGTCTTCCTCAATTAGTAATATTTTTTTTGACATTTCTGTCGAAGGCTTACTTGTTTGCAATAGTTTTTTTATCAACTCTTCTCTTTTGTTTAATATTTCCTGTAATTCGTCAAGGTTTTCAAAATTTTCACAGGCTTTTTTAAGTGCAATATTTAAAGATTGTGTTATTTCCAACATTTGTGTATGAATGGCAAGGTTTATCATATTTAGTTTTTAAAGTTTCTCATTTCTCTTTCAAGTTCACGGTTTTTAATTGTTTCTCTTTTTTCGTATTGTCTTTTCCCTTTACATAAAGCTATACACAGTTTTGCTTTCCCACGTTTATTAAAGTACAAGCTTAATGGTATGAGCGCAAATCCTTTTTCACTGACTTTACCCGTCAGGTAATTTATTTCCCTTTTATGTAAAAGTAATTTACGGGTTCGTTTTGAGTCCAACATAGTTCTTGCTTTATCGTAGTGTGTTATATGCATTCCCATAACAAAAACTTCGTCTTTTATAATCCTGCAAAAACTGTCTGCAAGAGATGCCTGACCTATCCGTATGGATTTAACTTCCTGCCCTTCCAACGAAATACCTGCTTCGTATTTTTCAATAACGGTATATTCAAAAAAAGCTTTTTTATTGTCTACTTTCATTTTTATTTCGTTATTGCAAAACTTGCATATCCTACGACATAACCTGTTTTTACTCCCGTAATATCACCGGAATTCGTTAAATTCAAAAGAGTTGTTTTGTTGTTTTGTAATTTTTTTTCTACAAGCATTGTAGTTACTATCGGCGCGCCCCCGCAGGCAGCACTGTTTTGATAAAAATGATTGTAAAATTCTTCTATGTTATTTGAAGCAATAAGCTTTGCTGATTCGGTTGTGCTTTTTTTGCACTCTTCATAATTATGCCCGTGATAAAAATCGGAAGAGGCTATAATCAGAACTTTTTTTGTGTTCCCTATAGCATTGAATATTGCGTCTGCAAGTATGTTGCAGGTTGAGAAGTCGTAGCTTCCCATACATATCGGCACAATTTTGAAATTATCAAGGGTTACCTGTAAGAAAGGAAGCATAACTTCTATTGAATGTTCCTCGAGATGGGGGTCTGTGGCATCAATAATGCGTGAATCGAAAGAAATAATCTTATCCGTTAGGTTTTTATCTATTTCTATATTTCCTAAAGGGGTTTTAAACTTGCCTTCGGGGTATACGGAGATTCCGTCAAAAACTGCGCTGTGAGACGGACCAATTATTATAACGGAATCGTATTGTTTGTTCTGGATTTGTTTAAATGCATAAGCTGCAGTTTTACCGGAATAAGTATATCCTGCATGTGGAACGATAAGAGCGTGAACATTTTCTTTTATGTCGGGAATGTTCTTGTCTTCAAAGAACGAAAGTATCATATTTTTTAACAGGGTGGGATTCCCCGGGTAAAACTGGTTTGCTACTACAGGTTCTCTATTCATATTATTCTCCAAATACTTGTGTTTTGTAGACAAGGAATTTTGCGCCTTGTTTCCAAGCATCTACAGGTAACCCGGCTTTTTGGGA
Source organism: bacterium (assembly GCA_041649255.1). Lineage (NCBI taxonomy): Bacteria > bacterium. Next base: position 43,383 of record JBAZNK010000016.1, on the reverse strand, counting down.
AAGATAATAAAAAGTTTCTTCTTTTGTCCATTTTTGCTCTGTCGGGACTTCAGGCAAGAACGTAGATGCCCTGCCATTCTTCTCCATAATGATTCCGTGAACTCCGAGTTCGTATTCGCTGGTATCCTTTATTTCATAAACATTAGTGAGGTAGACGGATATTTTTATCTTTATGTTGGTAAGTTCTTTTTCTGTTAGCGGTGAAAACCTGAAATCCTGGAATGCCGATGCAAGCGCCATTTCCGGGACTAATTCGTAGAGCGGAGTGTCTGATTCGTGATGACCTATACAACCGCGGAGATCGTCATCTTTAGTAAGCAAAGTAACAAATACTCCTCTTTTTTCACTTAAAATAGGAAAAGCGGGTTTGAATTTTAATCTTTCTTTCTTTTTTGCATAACTTTCTATTGTGCTTCTTGCCATTTTGAGCAATTCCTTTTGTGCTTGAGCGTCTAACGGTTTGAATTCCGTTTTAGTGTTTTTTGTAAAAGCAAAACTGCTGTATCCCACAATCCACCCCCCTTTTTTACCTGTTACATCTCCCGAGTTTGTTTTATATAAAGGAATAACATTTGTTGCATTTAATTCTTTACATATAAGCATTAATGTAATTATTGGTGCACCTCCACAGGCTATATTTTTGTTTATTAATGCGGAATAAAAATTATTAATATCATATTGGGAAATTAAACTGCAAGCTTCGTTTACACTTGTTTTGCATTCTTCATAATCATAGCCATGATAAAGGTCAGAGGATGCTACAATAAGAATATTTTTCCCTTTAATTGTCTTAATAATGGCTTCTGCGAGGATTTTGCAGGTTTCGTAAGAATGGTCGGTCATGATTATTGGAACAATTTTGAAGTTGGGAGTAAGAGTCGCTTGTAAGAATGGAATTTCGGCTTCTACAGAATGCTCATCCGTGCCTGTTTCGGGTATGGGATAGAAGATTTTATCACAGGAGATAAGTTTTTTTGCGATAGAAGTATCTATATCTACAGTTCCGAGGGGAGTTTTATATCCATATGCACAATCTACATAAATCCCCCTAAGAGTTAAATCCGGGATGGTGTTACTTTTCGGCGGATGTTTTGGACCTATAATTATTACTGTTTCATAAGTTTTTCCGATAAGTTGTTTAAATGCATAAGCTGCAGTCTGTCCGGAGAAAGCGTATCCTGCGTGGGGTGCGATAATTCCATATACGTTATCTTTAATTATTTGCTCAGAGGGTACATTATTAAGGAATGTTTGGATTGTATTTTGTAATTCCGTTTTATCTGTAGGGTACCACATTCCTGCGACTGCAGGTTCCCTGATTAGTTTCTTTGGGGTATTTGTAGTACATCCGGATACTATTAAAACACCTAATAATATGAAACTTGATATCATCCGTGTCAATTTTTTGTTAAAATTCAATTTTATCTTTAATAAAGCACTCATAAAATTATGGGGATTCTTTATTTTGTCAATACATTTCAATGAAATTGATTAACTTGTGCAGATGTTAAAAAACATTAGTTGACAGGAAAAAATTCTTGATTATCATGGTAGCCTGTTTATTAAATATGGGAATCTTTTTGTTGTATAAAATCTAAAATTGAAAATAGTGAAAGTAAAAATATTATAAATAAATGTACGACTTAGAAGGAGGGGAGGCTAAATGGCTACGTTAAAGGAAAGATTGAAGGAACAAATCCCTGTAATGAAAGAGGACATCAAGGCAATGGTTAAGGCTCACGGGGATAAAGTTGTATCGCAGGTGACTCTTGCCCAGGTTTACGGAGGGATGAGAGGAGTAAAAGGTTTAATATGTGATACTTCGGATGTGCCACCTGAAAAAGGATTAATAATAAGAGGGCATCCGGTAGCAGATTTAGGAAGTAAATTGTCAGAAGAGGCTTTTTATTTATTATGCACGGGTGAATTACCCGATAAAGCTGCTATAGAAGATATGAAAGCAGAATTCCAAAAACGCGCAAAAGTTCCGGCTTATGTATGGGCCGTTTTAGAAGCATTACCTAAAGATGCACATCCTATGGCAATGTTCAATACTGCAGTTCTGGCGATGGAAAAAGAATCAATATTCAGAGACAAATATACCAAAGGAATGAGAAAAGAAGAATATTGGGACGCAACACTGGAAGATTGTTTGGATTTATTAGCTAAATTACCCGAAATTGCAGCGGGAATATATAGAATGAAATTTGGAAAAGGCAAAAAGATTCCATCGGATCCTAAATTAGACTGGGCTGCAAATTATGCTCATATGATGGGAATAGATAGTCCAGATTTTGCAGATTTAATGCGTCTTTATATGGTTTTACATTCTGACCATGAAGGTGGAAACGTAAGCGCACACACCTGTCATTGCGTAAGTTCCGCATTGTCAGATCCTTATTATGCAATATCCGCAGGATTAAATGGATTAGCAGGCCCGTTACACGGATTAGCAAATCAGGAATGTCTTGGTTGGATTCTTATGGTAAAAGATAAATTCGGTGGAGTACCAAGCGATGAACAGTTACGTCAGTTTGCATGGGATACGCTTAATTCAGGTAAAGTTGTCCCGGGTTATGGACATGCAGTATTAAGAATTACAGACCCGAGATTTGCTGCTTTCAAAGCTTTTGGTAAGAAAGCTTGCCCGAATGACCCGATATTCCAGATAGTGGAAAAAGTATATGACATCGTTCCGAAGGTATTGACGGAACATGGCAAAGCAAAAGATCCATGGCCAAACGTTGATGCAGCATCCGGAAGCTTGTTATATTTCTTCGGAGTCAAGGAATTTGAATATTATACGGTATTGTTCGGAGTATCAAGAGCGCTCGGAATGTGCGCACAACTTGTTATGAGCAGAGCATGGGGCGAATCAATAGAGAGACCGAAATCCGTTACCACAAAATGGATGAAAGATAATATAGCAAAATAAGTTGTTTTTAAAACGAGCCTTGTAGAATTTTATATTTTACGAGGCTCGTTTTTTTGTTGCCTGTTCCCTACATAAAAGATGATAATATTCAATAGAATGTTTCGTACTCCGGATAAGTGGTTTTAGATGTCCTGCGACTTTTCTTTTATTGCCTGCGCGATTGCTGCCTGCCCAAGCGATATTCCGCCGTCATTCGGAGGCACAATCGAATGCGTATAAACTTCAAAGTCCTCTTCTTTTAATAATTTAACGGTAATTTCAGTTAGGACTTTATTTTGAAATACACCGCCAGATAACGCTACTCTACTTATAGCATATTTATTTCGTATGTTTATACACCCGTCTTTTACTATATGAGCCATTGTAGAATGAAACCTTGCAGATATTTTTGCAGGAGTTGACTTTCCGACTTTAGTTATTATTTCAATGATAGCAGGAGAAATATCTATTGTATCACAAGCATCTCCGCCTTTTGCGGAGTCCGCTGTGGCGTTGACTTGCTTGTGGTTAGAAGTTTCAAGCTGGAAGTTTGAGTTACTTTTATCCCTCAAGCTGGAAGCTTGAGTTACTATTTTGTAAGTATAAGGTTTGGGGACATAGCACGCTATGTCCCTACAGTTTATATGTTCCTCTGCCAATTTTTCAAGTTTCATCGCGGATTCACCTTCACAGGTATTTAATTGGCATACTTCCGTTATAGCGGCTACTGCGTCAAAAATCCTGCCTACGCTTGAACTTATCGGGCAATTGAACTTATTTTCAAGCATTTTATAAATTAGGTCGGAGTTTTTCCATTTAGAGATAAGTTTTTTACATTTTTCTCCATCCGCCATAGCTGGATCACCGCCTGAGCGGGATGTACCATCTACGATATGGCGGGATGTTCCATATATATCAAACAGGTAGCTGATTGCCATTCGGCCGGTTTCAGCGGAAGCAATATCGCCTCCCGGGAGCCCCACATACTTAAAATGCATTATTCGTTCAAAATCCTTATATGTGCAGAGTAAAAATTCCCCACCCCATGTATTTCCATCCGTTCCGTATCCTGTTCCGTCAAATGCTACGCCAATCACTTGCGAATCAATGTTATTCTCTGCCATACAGCTTGCAATATGTGCCCAATGATGTTGAATGCCTATTTTAGTAATGCCTTTCTCCGATAACTCCAATGCATATTTTGTTGATAAATATTCGGGATGTAAATCATAAGCGATTATATCAGGCGATATCTTGAAAAGTTTTTTGAAATGTTCAATCGTAGATGTAAACATCTCATAATTTTCATAGTTCTTCAAGTCTCCTATATGCTGGGATAAAAACGCAAAATTCTCTCTTGTAATACAAAAAGTGTTTTTCAGTTCTGCTCCAACGGCAAGTATGGATGGAGAACTAAAAGGAAGCTTTATAGGTAAAGGCGCGTATCCTCTTGCTCTCCGGAATATAACAGGTTTGTCCGTTATGAATTTTACTACGGAATCATCGCATCTGACTTCAATCGGGCGGTTGTGAAGTAAAAAGTGTTTGGTAAATTTTGATAATTTAGTTTTTGCTCCAGTGTTATCCTTGATTAAAGGCTCATCCGTTATGTTTCCGCTCGTGGCTACAATGCATAGAAATTTGTCGGCAATCAAGTAATGCAGAGGTGTATAAGCTAACATAACGCCGATATAATTATTATCGGGAGCTATTGATTTGGCTATTTTGCTGTCCCTTTTTTTCTTTAACAGCACTATTGGTGCTTTATTAGAAGTTAATAATTCTTCTTCCGATTTGGAAACTTCTGCAAATTGTTTTACTTTATCTATACTTGAGCACATCACTGCAAAAGGCTTAAACGGTCTGGATTTTAATTTCCGCAGTTTGTTAACGGCAGATTCATTCGTAGCATCGCATACAAGATGAAATCCGCCAATCCCTTTAAGAGCTATGATTTCCCCTTTTGTTAATAAGTTGATGGTTTCAGTCAACGCTTTATTCCCTGATTTTTTGGATATTTCCACGTCAGGTCCGCATACATAACAGGCATTGGGTTGAGCGTGGTATCTTCTGTTTTTTATGTTGTGGTATTCGTCAGAACAGTTGTTGCACATAGTAAATTTCTGCATAGTAGTATTTTTACGGTCGTACGGGATGTTTTTGATAATAGTAAAACGGGGTCCGCAATTTATGCAATTTATAAAAGGATAATTATGCCTTCTATCTTTAGGGTTTTGTAGCTCTTTTAGGCATTCGTCGCAAATAGCAATGTCCGGCGGAATGAGAACAAAATCGGTTCCGGTTTCATCGCTTGTGTCTATTTTAAATTCCTTAAATGATTTTGGTTGTTTGAAAAATAGTTCTTTTTCGAGTATATTAGCAAGAGCCGGGGAATCTTTCCCATCTAAGGTATCAAAAAACAATAATACATCAATTAAATTTCCTTCTACCCATAATTTTACTCCGCCGGGAAAATTTTTTGCCCTGCCTTTCAGTGAGAATTTATTTGATGACTTGTGGAGGTAAGGTCTCATTCCTACTCCCTGAACTAATCCTTTTAATATTATTTCTGCGCCTATTTTATTGGAAGACAGTAATTTTATGGATTCTTTAACTTCAGGGCTTATAGGGGCTCCGAAGTTGGTGCTTTTTGCTTGAATTCCGATTACGAAAACTTGTGTTTTGATTTCGGTTTTAATCCAGTTTATAATGTAGTCTAATGAAAGACTGTGTGTGGAAATGGAATTAGTATCTATATTATTTAGATTGAGAAGTTTGATAGTTCCGGGTGGAGCATTAAAGATTCCCGCATCAACGAATATAAGCACATCGGGAGATTCTTTTATTATTTTCCCGAGATAGTTTTCGGGAACAGTCCCGCAGTCCCATAACAAAACCTCATTGTTCTTATCTGTTAATTTTGATTTTTTATTTTTAATTTTTGATATGAATATGGGGCCTGCGCCATCATCGCCTTTAAGAGGATTACCTATGCCAACAAAAGCTATTTTCATTTTATAATTGTAAGTTTCTTATTAGTTCTTGCCCCATTGGCATTCAAGGTTAGGAAATATATTCCTGTTTTTAGTTCTTTTGCGTTCAGGTTAATGCTATAACTACTAGCAGGTTTTTGTTCATTTAATAGAGTTTTGACAGTTCTGCCTGAGATGTCGCAAATTGAGAGAGAAACTTTAGATTTAAGTGTGAGAGAATAGTTAATGGTTGTATTTTCAATAAATGGATTTTTAAATATTTCCATATTTAATTTTTGATTTTTAATATTTGAGTTTTCTTCAATTCCAGTTTCCGGTTTAAGTCTGATAAGATAAACATCTTCATAGTCGTCCCCATAAGTTGCTCCGGCGACAATAAATCCTCTGTCCCTTGTTTCAGAAACAGAACAACCCCATTCACTCTCAGCCCCACCGATAGTTTTAGTCCATAAAGTATCGCCCGAAGAATTTGTTCGGATAAGATAAACATCAAAATGACCTGCACCAAAAGAAACTGTCTTCGCAGCAATAATAAACCCGCTGTCCTGTGTTTCAGAAACAGATTCTCCCCAATCATCTTTAGCCCCGCCATAAGTTCTTGTACACAAAGTATCGCCCGAAGAATTTGTTTTAATAAGATAAACATCGTGTCCGCCTGCACCAAAAGAGGATGTTGTCCCAACCATAATAAAGCCATTGTCTTGCGTTTCAGAAACAGAATAGCATCCATCATTGTCAGTTCCGCCGAAAGCGCGGGTCCATAGAGTATCTCCCGAAGAATTTGTCCTGACCAAATAGACATTTGAATAATTGGGAGAGCCTATACCAAAAGAGTTTGTTGTTCCAACAATAATAAACCCACTGTCCTGCGTTTCGGAAACAGACCAGCCAGAATTCCCAGTCGCTCCGCCAAAAGTTTTAGTCCAGAGAGCATCTCCTGAAGAATTTGTCTTGACCAAATAGACATTTGAATAATTGGGAGAGCCTGCGCCAAATGAAGTTGTTTCTCCTGTTATAATAAAACCACCATCATATGTTTTGGAAACAGACCAGCCACACTCGCCCTTTGTTCCACCATAAGTTCTTGTCCATAACGTATCTCCCAATGAATTTGTTCTGACAAGATAGGCATTTGAATAACTGGGAGCGCCTGCACCAAATGAGAAAGTTTCTCCAACGATAACAAACCCACTATCCTGCGTTTCGGAAACACAATAACCATTATTCAATAGATGTCCACCATAAGTTCTTGTCCAAAGTGTGTCGCCCGAAGAATTTGTTTTTATAAGATAAAAATTTTGAGAACCTACACCAAAGGAAGCCGTCCATCCGGAAACAACAATCCCGCCATCTTGCGTTTCTAAAACAGAATTACCCCAATCATTATCAGTCCCACCATAAGTTCTTGTCCAAAGGGTGTCCGGCGCGCCTGCGAGCGCAAGATTAATAACTCCAATTACTCCCACAAAAATCCAAGCTCCTAATTTTTTATGCATAGTTGACTCCTTGTTGAAAAGTCAAACGATTTTTATTTTGATTTCTGAAAGCATTTCAGAAAATATAATAATACCAAACCACCTGAAGTGGAATAATTATCGCAATGTCCTTGCCTCACAACGAATAACGTTTAACTATTATACTAATAACGTTTCCCTTTACACCACTTCTCTTGGGTCGCTGATTTCGCCTCGTAATGCCGAATAAGCTACTGTAGCAGGTGAAGCCAGATAAACGAACGCGTCCGGGTTTCCCATTCTGCCCTTGAAATTACGGTTTGCAGTTGAAAGACAACTCTCATTGTCCCCGAGAATGCCTTCATGAACGCCTACACAAGGTCCACATCCGGGTCCCATTACTATTCCGCCTGCTTCGACGAAAGTTTCCAAAAGCCCTTCTCTTATGGCGGTTAGATATCCTTCTCTCGATGCCGGGACTATGATAAGTCTTTTATACGGTGCGATATGTTTGCCTTTTAAGATTTTTGCTGCTATATGCAAATCTTCCATCCTGCCGTTGGTGCAAGTCCCGATGACGAACTGATCTATTTTTGTCCCTTTTGCTTCGTCGATCGTTTTTGTATTATCAACCGTGTGCGGGAATGCTATTTGTGGAACGAGGGTTTTCGCGTCTATTTTAATTACTCTTTCATATTTTGCATCTTTATCGGCTTTGATTTCGCGGTATTTATCTTCCCTGCCGTATAACTTAAGCCACGCTTTTGTTTTTTCGTCCGATTCGCATAACCCTACTTTTGCGCCTGCTTCTACTGCCATATTTGACAAAACAAACCTTGAATCCATACTCATATCTTCAATTGCAGAACCGCAGAACTCAAGTGCTTTGTATGTAGCACCGTCTGCTCCGATCATCCCTATAAGATAAAGTATAACGTCTTTTGAATAAACGCCTTTCTGAAATTTACCGGTTACTTCTATCTTAAAGGTTTCCGGGACTTTAAACCATGTTCTGCCGAGCGCCATCCCCAAACCTACGTCCGTTGACCCCATACCCGTTGCAAAAGCGCAAAGAGCACCTGATGTGCAGGTATGCGAATCTGAACCGATTACTACGTCCCCCGGGTTGACGAATGATTCTATTAGTCTTTGATGAATTACGCCATCGCCTACATCTGAAAGTGTTGCACCCATATTTTTGCAGAACTCTCTAATCACGATATGGTCATTTGATAATTCTTTTCTTGGTGAAGGTGCGGCATGGTCTATAAAAAGGATTGCCCGGTCAGCTAATAACTTTTTCAATCCCATACTTTGAATTTTTTTAATGGCAAGTGGACCTGTGCCATCCTGAAAAGCGGCAACGTCAACTTTCGATATGACGAGGTTACCTGCTTTTGCATCGGTTCCGCTTTTTTCAGATAATAACTTTTCTGCTAATGTTTTACCCATCTCTCCTCCTATTCTTTAAATTCCCAGCAAAGCTGGATAAAAAATCCTAATCCCCACCTTGGCGGGGAAAGGGTTTCTAAAAATATTAAATATCAAAAATCAAATATCCCCTGTGCTATCAGTGTTTCTGACTTATCCAGCTTAGCTGCGATTGACATTCTTAGTTCCATTATTATCCGTGTTAATCTGTGTCCTTTATCCGTGGCTATCATCTCTGTGTTTTTGTTCATTATTTCAAAGACTTTTGTGTTACTTTAGCAATTAAACAACTATCTGGCAAGGGAAATTTTATATTTAATGCTGTTTCTTTACTGCATTTTATCTCTAACTCCTTTCCCCACGTCTGTGGAGTGAATCCAACAACCTCTTTATCACACAATATTGCTATCTTAGTCGTTTCAGGCAAAGTAGTATTGAATTTAAGCTTAATACCTGTTTGCCCAGAATCAATTTCAGCACCTATTAATTTAGCGTCTATCTTGTTTTTCAATAAAATTGGCTTAGTCGGTTCATTGTTTACGAAACAAATATCTTTTTCCTCGGAAGAGGACAATTCATAAATGGATTGTTTTGGATATTCTGCAATATAAAGCTCTGTTTTGCCCGATTGAAATAACTTTCCCGGTAATTCGTTTTCCGAATAAAACTTAAATATTATGTCCGTATCTTTTGATTCAGAATATACTATTTCAATTCCATAGGATTCCAATCTTTTTTTCAAAATATTAATTACCTCTTTTGGTTTATTTGTATCTATTGTTAAGCTCCATAACTTACTTTTCGGGCTGCGAATATAAAACTTTTTCCCCGTGTTTTTTATTGTCATACTCCACGATGCCGTTTCTGTTTTTGCAATCACTTTAACGGGCATTAGAGTTTTATTGTCTATGTAAACAAAACCTTGTGTAGTTTCAGGTTTGTCCATAGAAGAGGGATCCATAAATAATAAATTTGGTGTAAAAGTATATACAAAAACTCCGTTTTTTTGTTCTGTTAGTTTAAAATCTTTCTGTCCGCATATAGTTTTGAGTAATTCAATGGGTTGCGTATCAAAGGTTCTCGTGTCTGTTTGCCACTTTCCTTTTACCTGACTGTATTCCATCTCATCTATGCCGATAAGTTTGTTTTTTTCTTTTTCCGCACCAAGTTTACGTGTTATATTAACCTGAGTTTTGTTGTTTAAGCTAATGCCTTTTGAAGTCCCGGAGACATTCGGGTTTTTAAATTCTATTTTAAACTCAAATCCAGTTTGATAAAGCGAATCTATCGTTTGCATTACGCCATCCGGAGATATTGGTTCTTCTGCCTGTCTGATTTGGTCTTTAGGCATACAGCCTGAAAGTCCCAACATCAATATTGTTATAAAAGCTATCCAATTTTTCATATGTTATCCATTAAATTTCTTTTTAGGACGCACCTGCCAAACAGAACGGCAGGCAGGGATTTCCGCAGATTCCCATGATTTTTGAATTTTTTCTGCGATTATCATTTCTGTTTTATCCTTATCTAGTTTTTCTTTTTTGTTGTCTTTTAGTGTCTAAACTATTTGTTTTGTTTATCCTGCTTATCTGCGTTCATCTGCGTCCAATTTCTCTTGTCTGTTTGTTTCTTTGTTTCTTTATCTATCCAGTCTAAATAATTTTTATTTCCTGCAATTATAGATGTAGCAATTATTTCAGGAACGGTATAAGTATGAAGTTTTTTAATTTCCGCTTCAAGTTGCGTATAAAGAGATTTTTTCGTCTTCATAATACATAACCACTCTTTGGATGTAGTAAGCTTATTTTTCCACCAGTATTTGCTAATTATTGGACCTACAATCTGGGCACAGGCACATAACCTTTTTGATACGACAGTTTTTGTAATTTCCATTGCCTTTTTTTTGCTGTCGATAGTGGTAATTACCTGAATATATTTTTCTATCATTTTATATCGTTTTAACTTGAAAAAACATAAATTCTATCGCTGGGTAGATGAGAGCCTCTGCTCTCATCGGTTGGAGCGGCCCTGCAGAGCTGGATAAGTTAGAGTAACGTTCCTTTTATCACGAACTCTAACTAAACGGCTCCAACCTACCCTTTAAAGGACAATTCAAAAGATATTACAGGGTTAAATAACCTGACTTTATAATAAAGTCAAATAAAAAAGTTTTTTCTTTGTAGGGGCGAACCAGAGTTTATCCCGAAGAAGTCGAAGATCCCGTTGTGGCGGTGGGCGGGATGTTCGCCCGTTCTTTTATTTATTGGTAGCTGGGGGCTTTCTTGTCCGCCTTTTTTTGGAGGATATGTCCCAGTATATTTCCCCCCGTCCTCCCCCCAACAAATCATTTGACAAAGAAACTAAAAATACATATTCATTATAATAGACACAAGGGGGAATTATGAAATATGGGTTTATAAGTTTGTTTTTAATATTAAGTGGTTATGTTTTCGGGGCGGACAATTCTATCATAGTAAAGCCCATAAGCAAAAACATTTCTAAATCATCCGCAATAGAAGTAATTCCTGAAAGTTTGGTATTCCGCATAGATTCAAGTAGTTATAAATGTGAAAGCAAAACTATAACAAAAAAAGAAATAGAACTTCCCAATATGGATACTCTATGGGCAAAAGAAGATTACTGGAAAGATATTACACCCGGGAAAGTAATAATTACTTATAACTCTTCTGTTGATGTTCATAATGCGACGTATAAAGAATTAGGTATACTTGATAAAAGCATAACAATCGTTGATAAGGGATTGAGCCCGCTTAATTTTATAGTCGTTGATGTCCCCGGGAATCTTGATAATGTGAAAAGTTTTATGCAAATTATGAAGAATAATCCTTGCGTAAAATTCGTAGAACCCGAGAGACCTATGCATATTTTAGCTACCCCGAATGATACGTATTACGGCGGTTATCAATGGGATAAAAGGTTGCTTAATTGTCCGGCAGCATGGGATTTAGGATATGGAAGTATGGATATTTCCATTGCGGTAATTGACCAGGGCTCAGACTATAATCATCAGGATTTATCTGCTCACTACAAAACCGATACATTGGGATACGATTTTCTCGATAATGATAACAACCCTGTTCCTCTTGATACACTTGAAGCCCATGGTACACACTGTTCCGGAGTTGCGGCTGCCGTTATAGGCAATGGCAAAGGAATTGCCGGAATATCCAATTCAAGGCTTTATTCTTTAAGGGCGGGTAGTTCAACAACCCTTCCTTCTGCTTCTTGTGCAAATTCTATCCAGTGGTGTGCCGATAGAAAAGTTCGCGTGATATCAATGAGCTGGGGCAATTATACGTTAGTGTCCCAAATTAGTCAAGCCTGTCTGAATGCTTGGAATGCAGGGTGTTTACTTGTATCCGCAACGGGAAATGACGGGACGACTCCTATGATGTATCCTGCAAGGCTTTCACAGGTAATAGCCGTAGGCGCTATAGACAGCACTAGCGCAAGATGGCAGTATAGTAATTACGGTTCGGAGACCGAACTTATTGCGCCGGGGGTAGGAGTTATTGGAACTATCCCGCTTCGCGGCGAAAACTCATATCAATTATTTGCAGGAACTTCAGAAGCCTGTCCGCAGGTTGCCGGTATAGCTGCGCTTGTTTTGTCTGCTAGCCCAACTCTTACAAATCAGGAAGTAAGAGATATTCTGGATTCAACCGCAACTGATCTCGGGACGGCAGGGAGAGATCAGTATCATGGTTATGGAAAACCGAATGCTTATGCTGCAGTCCAAAAAGCGCTTTCTATTTCCGGACCGCGGGATACCGCCGTATTGACAGTTAATAATAAAGATTCAGCCGCTGATAATTTAATAGTTTCCGGCATTACTAAATCAGCAAACTGGATAATATCTATAAGTCTTACGAGTTTTGGAGTTGCTCCGGGGGGGACAAGACAGGTAACGGTTGTTGCGGGTGGTGCTTTATCATCCGGTACTTATAAAGATACTTTATGGATTCATTCTAATGACCCCATTAATCCGTATCCTGTTCCTGTAACTCTTTTAGTTGGGATTGGCGTAGAAGAAAATAATGTAATCAGTCCTCTATCTCTTAAAGCTTTTTTCAATGCCAAGAACAAACAAATAGATATAAATTATTCTATTGTGTTACCTTCAAATGTAAAGTTAACTCTCCTTGATGCCGCAGGTAGAGTGGTGAAAAATATTCTTGAAAGCAGAAAAGCCCCCGGCAGTTATAATATGGCTATCAGCGCAAACGGACTTAAAACAGGTGTGTATTTTGTGGTCCTAAAAATGGACAATAAACAATTATCTCAAAAAGTAATTCTTATAAAATAGGGGCTGGATAGTAATCAAATTTTGTTTTTTCTCAGTGACCTTTGTGGTAAAATCTTTTTTAATCTGCGCTTATCTGTGTTTATCTGCGGTTTCAATCTTGTTTTCTGTGGTTTCTGTTTCCCTAATAACTATTATACGAATACCCTATTAACTATTATACTATTAAAGATTCCCGAAGCTATTCTCTTATATCTTTCAGTAACTCTTCATAAGTTACGGGAACTGTCCCGAATTTACTTACTTCTATTCCTGCAACTATATTCCCGATTCCGGCAGATTCTATCAAACTTGCATTCGTTGCCAATGCGATAGTTGTTCCCGCGATAGCCGCATCTCCTGCCGCCGTTTCATCATAAACTTCACGAACTTTTGCAGGAATTTTATGTGCTCCAACGGAATCAACCAGTAACATCCCTTCTTTCCCCAGTGTAAGCAATACTGCTTTGCAATTCAACTGTTTCCGGACTTTTTTACATATGGGTTCTATATTATTGTGAGTGAGTTTTTCGCCTACGGCGCGTTCAAGTTCATACTTATTGGGTTTGAATAAAGTTACGCCCTCATAGGCAAAAAAGTTATCAAATTTAGGGTCAACGGTTATAATTTTATTCTTAAAAATACTGATAAGTTTTTTGATTAAGTTTTTTTGGAGCATTCCCTTATCATAATCTTCAAAGAGTATAGCATCAAACTTTGTAGCACAGGAAGACACGAATTCAATTATTTTCTTTTGTAATTTTTCATTTATGAGGCGTTTTGATTCATAATCTATTCTTATAAGTTGTTGGGTTCTTTTTTCGGCTACAAAACGGATTTTTGTTATAGTCGGGCGGGTATCATCGACAAAAACACCGGAAGTATCAACGCCTTTTTCTTTCAGAGAAGATTTCAGTTTTTGCCCTGCCTCATCATTTCCTATTATTCCAACCATAAAAGAATTACCTCTTAAAGATTTAATATTACAGGCTACGTTAGCGGCTCCTCCCGGGACATATACTTCGCGTGATACGGTTAATACCGGAACAGGAGCTTCGGGAGAAATACGTTCTACGCTGCCCCACACGTATTTGTCCAACATTATATCTCCGATTACAAGAATTTTCTTACCCTGAAACTTTTTAATAATCTCTTCTTTTTTCATCTTTTCTCCTAATAACGATTATAAAAAGCCCTTTCCAGCTCTGCTGGATTAGGGATTCCTATCCAGCGCAAAGCTCGGGGCACTATTATACTATTAACGATTCTCAATTACCGTATCTTTATTATACAAAATATCATCTCTTTTTAGGTAGTCAAGAACATAATGAAGCCCCCTGGACTCTTTTCGCATAATAGCACATTTTGTAATAAGCATCGCCGTATTTACGACGTTACGAAGTTCTACAAGCGCATACGAAATCGTATGTTTCTTGTATAAATTGTCTATTTCTTTTTTATATTGAGATATTTTGGATAACGCATCTTCTAAATCTTTTGTATTCCTGACTATACCTACTTTTTCCCACATTATGAAACGAATATCGGACAGGTATTCGCTAATTATATTATTATCACAGATTGAAGAATTAAGGTTTTTCTTTATAGGTTTTGATGTAGAATTTTCCGGATGAATTTTTTTGATTCCTTTTATTGCAGATTTTGCTGCGCGAAAACCAAAAACAATAGACTCCAGTAAAGAATTGGATGCCAACCTATTAGCGCCATGAACGCCTGTGCAAGCGGATTCTCCTGCTACATAAAGACGGGGAATATTTGTTTTCCCGTCAAGGTCGGTAAGAATACCTCCACATAGATAATGGGCGCCCGGAACTACGGGAATAGGTTCTTTTAACGGGTCTAATCCGAGAGAGAGGCACGAATTATAAATATTCGGAAATTTATTAACGAATTTTTCGCCGAGATGCGTTACGTCAAGCAACACATAATCAGTATCGGTGCTTTTAAGTTCAAAATGTATGGCGCGAGCTACTATATCTCTTGAAGCTAATTCTTTTCTGGCATCATACTTTTCCATAAAAGTATCCCCTTTAGAAGTTTTTAGTATTCCGCCTTCGCCTCTTATAGCTTCGGATAACAGCAATGCTCTTTCTCCTATTTTCTTTCCGTAAAAAGTTGTAGGATGAAACTGCACGAATTCCATATTTGCGATTGTTGCGCCTGCTCTATATCCCATTGAAATTCCGTCTCCCGTGGCAATTGAAGGATTAGTCGTGTGCAAATATACGCTTCCTGCTCCACCGGTCGCTATTAAAGTTATTTTCGAGAATATGGAAAATATTTTATTGTTTTTTTCATCCAAAGCCCAAACGCCTATACATTTCCCATCTTTTAATATAAGGTCAATTGCAATCCAATCTTCGAGCAAAGTTATACCTTCGGAGCTTGTATTATGAAGCAGTGAATTTTCGATCTGTGCGCCTGTTGCGTCTTTTGTATGGACGATTCTGCGCATAGAATGTCCGCCTTCCATTCCCAAATCTAATTTCCCGTCTTTTGCTTTCGTAAAATCCACGCCTAATTCACAAAGTCTTTTAATTATAGAGGGCGCTTCGGTTACCATTATCCTGACTGCTTTTTCGTTGCAAAGTCCGGCTCCGGTATGTAGTGTGTCTTTTATATGGTATTCTATGGAGTCATTTGAGTCAATCGCCGCGGCTATACCGCCTTGCGCGTAGTTAGTGTTTGCTTCGCTCCGACCTTTTTTGGTGATTATCGTCACTTTGCCGTAAGCTGCGGATTCAACGGCAAAAGCAAGCCCCGCGATTCCACTTCCGATAACTAAAAAATCCGTTTCCATTAATACAAAAACAATATCTAAAAACCTATATTGTCAATAAGTTTATTAGTTGGACTTTGCGACGTAGGAGCATTAGTCCAACTTATCCAGCAAAGCTGGGTTTGTCTGTCATTCCCTTTTCCTAATAACTATTATACTAATACACTATTAACGATTCTCAAAAACCTATATTGTCAATAAGTTTATAAATAAGATATTGGATTTGAATTATTGAAGTATTATGTTAATTCGGTTTACAAGTCTTCGCGAGGTCAAAATCAATAAAGTCAGAGTGATTAATAATAATTGCTTCCCTTGAACGCTCAAGCGTGTCGCCTTCGTGGGAGTGCGCAAGTATTATGTGAGCTACTTCATTTGGCAGTTTAACTTCAAGCGCAAGAGCGTAACCTATCGCAGGATGTCTTGCTTTATTGCCAAGAAAAGATTTTACGATTTTGCCATCTTTACGTTCGTATTCAATGAGTTTCCCTACATCGTGAGTTAATCCGCCGGCGATAAGAATATCCATATCTATTTTAATTGCAGGATTGTCTTTTAATACCGTATTAGCAATGTTTACTGCAAGTTCCGTAACTTTATTAGTATGTTCAATCAATGAAGTTTTTGCAGGAATTAGTAAAGTAAAAGGAATATCGTCTATTTTTTCCCAATTACCTCTTTTAACGCCTAAAAGCCATGCATCTACAACTCCCTGTTTCAATGCAGGATTTTTTATAAGTTCCAATTTTGGAAAAGTTTTTTTTATATATTCTGCGTTTATCATTTTATACCACCTTTTTCAATTTTTTTACTCAAGCTCTTTCCAGCTTTGCTGGATTAGAGATTGGTATCCAGCTCCGCTAGGCTTTCCGTTTTCTATTCTCTGCGTACTTTGCGTCCCTGCCTGACGGTAGGCAGGTCTGCGGTGTAAATTTTTATCCGTGCAAATCCGTGTCCGTTATCCGTGGCTATAAATTTTTTCTGTTTTCTGTGGTTTTAATTGTTTTGTATCAAAAATTTAAGTAATCCGCCTGCGTTAATGATTTCGAGTTCAAGATTTGCAAGTGGATTTGCCTGGTAAATTTCTTTCCCCGTCTCAGAATCTATGATTTTTCCTGTTTCGGGATAAACGGATATAATAGTACCCTCTTTAATTGAGGATATATTTTTGCATTCTAATAACGGTAACCCAATATTTATCGAGTTCCTGTAGTATATACCTGCAAATGATTCTGCGATAACAAGAGATACTCCAAGTCCTTTTATTGCAACGCCTGCATGTTCTCTTGATGACCCGCAACCAAAGTTTTTTCCTACAACCATTATATCACCCGGTTGTACTTCTTTTATGAATTTTTCTGCACCCGGCACACCTTCCATAGCGTGTCTTGCCATTTCCTGTTTATCGGTTAACGGTAAGTATTTTCCGGGATATATTTGGTCCGTATCAATATCGTCCCCAAATTTCCAAATTCTTCCTTTTATCATAGTTATTAGTATATTAGGGTATTAGTTAATAGTTAAAATAATATACTTGTTAATCATGTATTAGTTAATCGGTACTAAGTTTTTGCTTTTGTAAATATCGTACATAACCATTAATAGTTTTTATTCCGTTGAATATTATTTTTCTAAAAGTATTATAAACGTCAGTTGAAATATATTTTTCATCTAGGGCAACATTGATATGTTCTAATAATTCATAAGCTGAACCCCGTGCTTGTCTACAAAATTGTGTGTTTTCTTGATAGTGATACCTTCCGTAGCCTTCAGCTATATTTGCAGTAATAGACCTTGAAGCACGAATAATTTGGTCAATAAGTCTGTATTTTTCTACATCAGGAAAAGTTTGGACTATTTTTGATATTTTTATTCGTAAGTCCCTAAATATTTTATAAGTATCTAAATCCTCAAAAGTTTCTACTTTACTCATCGTCATTTTTTCCCCTAATAACTATTACACTATTATCCTATTAACTATTCCCTGTTTCTAATTTCTTTCCTAATAACTATTACACTATTATACTATTAACTATTCCTTGGTTCTGTAATGACTCCCGCCACAGCCGTAGCTGCAGCCGTAGCAGGCGAAGCTAAATACACTTCCCCGCCTTTACCTAATTTACCTATAAAATTACGATTTGAAGTTGAAACCATTGTTTCGCCGTTTGCGAGAATGCCGGGATGTCCTGTCGTGCATAATGCACAACCCGGGTTTACGACTACCGCTCCCGCAGAAAGGAATATTTCATAAAGACCTTTTTTCAATGCTTCTTTTGCCACGTTCATTGTTGCAGGAACTATTATCAATTTTATCTTTGCCGTTTTACCCTTTAATATATCTGCGGCAGCTTTTAAATCTTCATATTTGCCATTAGTGCAACTGCCTATAAAAACCTGGTCAATCGGTGTCCCTGCGACTTCCTTGACCGGTTTTACCATGTCCGGTGAATGTGGACAGGCGATTTGCGGCTCAAGTTTTGAAACGTCAAACTCGTATTTGCTTTCATAAATTGCATCTTTATCTGCCGTGAAAATAGAGTCTTTAGATTCTACAAACCCGATTTCCCCGGACATTTCGGTTACCATACTTGTCAGTGTGATTCGTTCTGCCGTATTCATAGATTTAACGGTATTGCCGGTAAATTCGACGGATTTATTTATGGCGCCGTCCGTTTTTAGATTTTTTAGAACATATAATATGACATCTTTTGCGCAAACAGGTTTTTTTATTTTTCCGTTTATTTCAATTCTTATTGTAGGTGGAATCCGATACCATAGTTTCCCGTATCTCATCGCGCCGGTTATGTCGGTTGTTCCTACGCCCATTGCAAGTGCTTCAAATGCTCCAAGCAAGTTCATATGAGAATCAGTTCCGATTATGACGTCACCCGGGTGAACAAGATTGTGTTCAAATAGAATATGTTGTCCGATACCTTCATTAACGTCAAATAATTTACATCCTGTTTTTTTGACGAAATCACGGCAGATTTTATGATTGTTTGCTACTTTTTCATCTCTTGGCGGAATGTGTAAGTCAAAAGTTATGGCTACTTTGTCTTTATCGAATAGGGGAGAGTCTTTAAAGTTTTCTTTGTATTCCAAAATTACATTTGGCCCGCCAAAATCCCGCATTGCAACGAGGTCGGTAGGTAACCATACACGGTCGCCTATATGTGTGTCTTTGCCTAACTTCTTAGACAATATTTTCTCGATAACGGTTTTGCCTGCCATAACTTTATCTAGTTGGAGTCACTTTACTTAAATTCCTATCTTCATTTAACTATTAACTATTACACTAATATACTATTAACGAGTACCCTACTATATAAGTTATAATCTGTCAAGAATATTGTGGTTGGTTAAAGGTGATAGAAAAAATTAGTTTCCTTCGTGCCTATAATCCGCATTCCGTTCTCTGTGACCTCTGTGAGTTTTATCTCTGTGCTCTCTATATTTCGATGTCTGTTTATGTTTTCTTTGAACTCTATGTTTTTTTCTGTGATTTGTTCTCAGTGCCCTCTGTGGTTGCTTTTTCTTTTATCCGTGACTAAAAATTCTTTCTGTTTTTTTACCTTAACCAATACTTTCTATCCAATGTGCGGTACTGTATTGCTTCTGAAATATGCGCCGAGCTTATATCTTTTGCCCCTTCTATATCCGCTATAGTTCTGCTGACTTTAAGAATACGGCTATAAGCCCTTGCGGATAAGCCAAATTTCTCTATCGCAAGTTTTAAAAGGTTTTCAGACGTTGAATCCAGAACACAATATTTTTTCAAATCCCTTTGTGTCAATTGAGCGTTACAATAAAGATTCTTATGTCCCGAATACCGCTCAATTTGAGATTTGCGCGCTTTATTTACGCGGTCACGGATTTTTACGGAAGGTTCTCCCGTTGCTTTACTAATTAGTTCTTTGTAAGGAAGTGACGGAACTTCTATATGAATATCCACGCGGTCAAGCAATGGCCCCGAAATCTTGGATATATATTTTTGAATCATTGCAGGAGAACAAGTGCAGTTATGATATAAGTCCCCAAAATATCCACACGGACATCCATGCGGTTCCAAACTACTAAACATTTTATATTGCTGCTCAAATTGTAGATTGTTCCTTATTTTATAATTCTTATCTATAGAAGTAGTCATATTAAAAAAGTATATTATATTTGGAGATTAACTTTGTCAAATTAAAACAAGTTTTTCAAAATCATTACTTTTGAAATGATATTTTATTTGTGTTTCAGTGTTATTTTTATCCCCATTTTAGCATATAGAATCTCAAATAATTATTACAGATAGAGCATTGGAAAAACTATCCGCTTTTTTTTCATATTTATGTTTATATGTAATATATTATATATCCAAACATATTTGGAAGATTCTTATAAAAAACTTGTCAATATACTTTTTAATCATATTATTAAAAAATTGTGAGTCTACTAAGCGTAAATCGGAATTTTAAAATATTAATAGTTAATATAATGGATATATTATGAGATAAAAAATTCTATAAGTCTAAAAGCATGGATAGTATATATTTATAAAAGTTTTTATGGCTCAAAAAATAATCAGAAACGAAAACGCACCATTTTATTTTGAGATCCTATTGGCGGGAGTTGAATTTTTAAATCTTCTGGAAAAAGATTCTTTTGTTACGAAAATACAAATTAAACCGGATAGGAAATATGGGCAGAAAAGACGAATTGAGGACTTAACAAAGTTCTATAAGAATGTACAAGTTGAGGTTATCCAAATAAAACATACACTAAGACCAGAAAGTAAATTGGGATTCGGTGATTTGTGGATTACAAACCTGCATCAAACAAATACTCGTCAATCTTGTCGAAAAGAAGGAACTAATATATTTAAGTTTCTAAAAAGTTGGCGTGTTCACAAGAAGCAAAATAAATCTGTTCGACTAACTATTGCAAGTAATAAAATCCTAACAAATGAGCTATTTGATTTTTTAAGGGATATCAAAAAACTACGGGAAAAGAAGCTATCATGGAAATCTTTTCATAATAGGCATAACTCTGAAATCAAAAGTATTAAAGCTAACTGTAATGCAAGCCCATTTGTTAATAACAAGGAGTTAAAGAGTTTTCTCTCAGCGCTCCATTTCAAAGAAATCCCAGCGATAGATGTATTGGAAAAAGAGCTCCGCATGAAGTTAAAAAGAGAAGGTGTTGTTGATAATGAAAGAGGAGATGCTTTTATAACTAGGATTACAAGACTTTTTGTCTCAAATGAAATAGAAGTTACTCCTCAAAAAGTAATTGAATTCATTGACCGATTAGAAACAGGGTTAATACAAGAAATTGCTACTCCATTAAATTATATTGATCGTCCTAATCTGGAAACTAAAATTCTACAAGCCATAGAAGCAAAGAAAAAAAGAGGTGGCTTTGTTTTGCTTTTTGCTCCCTCCGGTTCAGGAAAAACAGTTTTACTCTCTCATCTTGCAGAAAAGAACACAGATTTTTTCCCTTATTTCTGCCGTATTCGTCCCTTTGAGGCAGTGAAAGGAAAGTCAGGATACTCGAATAATAACCGACTTAAAAGCTCTTGGTTCAAAACAGACATTATTCAAAGATGTTATGAATTTGGATTGCTTGACAAAACTATTGGCATTAAGGACGATGAAAATTTCATTGATAAAACTTTTGATGAGGCATTAAAAAAACTTAGCGATAACGCACTAAAGAGGCATAGCAAGAAGATTGTCATTATAATTGACGCTCTTGACCAGGTAGAAACTGATAACTATAGAGACAAGTCAGTTCTAGATGCTATCCCTTCAGTTAATTACCCAGGTATAGTTTTTTTGTTGAGCACTTGGGGGGAAAGATATCTTCCCAAGTCAATTAGAAATTTAACTCCAAATACAAAAAAAGAAACTGGCATAAATCTATATTTCACCGAAAAAGAGATTGAAAGATATTTTAAGCAAGCTGATATACCACTTAATAGAGACCAAATTGCAATTATTAAAAAAAAGACTAATGGCTTAGCTATTTCACTGTTTTATCTAAGCAGAAAACTAAAACAATCCGGCACCCCTGATAACATAATTCGCTCCCCCTCGCAATATACTGAAGTATTTGACTGGTACAGACCTATCTGGGATAGCTTAAGTAAAAAAGAAAAAGAATGTTTTGGTTATCTTTGTTTTCATTTTGCCAGTGTTAAACGAGAAGATTTACAACAGTTAATGTATTATAGGCAGTTAAATATTACTACATTTAATGACCTTTTAAAGAAAGTTGATCATTTTCTCCACTTGTCGGGTGGTTTTATTGAGCCTTATCATGATAGTTTCAGACGATTTGTTATCGCTCAGATTATGAGAGATAAAAAGTCTTATCATCGAATCCTTGGTAAATATTATTCAAAAAATGCTTTATCTCTATATGGTAAAAAATATATCATTAAACATTTAGAGGTTGTTGGTATAAAAGACTCTTCAGTAAAAACTATTTTCCAAAAACTTCATCAAACTGGATTTTTTAACAAAATTCTTAGGTCAAATATAGATGAACCTACCAAAGTTGAAATCGGTAGAAGTTTTGTAAATTACTTCTATCACGTTCAGAATGTAGAACAACTGGTTCACTACGCAATACTCACAAGTAATATCTATTCTATTACTCATGATGAAGATGTCTTTCAAAAAGCACAAATCGGAACAGAAAAGTTGATTTCAGAAGTAGAAAAAGAGTTATTGCTTCCAAAAATAAATCAACCATGGTACCAGCGAGAATGGGTGTTTAAGCGGTTGGCGGTTGGAAATATTCTAATAGAGAAAGCAGATAAAAATTGTATTGACCTTGCACGTAGATTTATTGATGATAGTTTATTTAGAATTAATTTAAATCCTGAATTGCTTTGGAGCAAAGATGCAAATGATGAATTCTGGAATAATGTTGAAGTTCTTACCCGTGCTCTAGTTAATGCACATCAGTATAAAAAAGCATTGGATTTCGTTAAAAAAGGAATTTCTTTCCAGAAGCCTAGCTTAAGATTAGAGGGGGGTTTTAAAGGTATTAAGTTAACAAAAATTCATCTACAGAACCTGAAAATTAATAATAAAGAGACGCTAAAGACAATATCTAAGTCTTCCAAGATAGAACGTCTTTTAATCTACCTTGAGAAGGAGAAAAATGGGTTGAAGATTTCTGATAATTGGGACTTTAGAAGATTACTTAATGACGAGAAAGTAGAGAGATTTCTTTACGACAATAAACATGAAAGTCAACGTCTAGATTTTGCTGAAGCTTTATTCATTCATGGAGCGAAAAACTTTAAAAAAAGAACTCAAAAACTTTTGAATAAAGTAGAGATTGAACTCCCTTATTGCAATCGTGGTTATACAGATTGGGGAGGGCCAGAAAGGACTCGTGAATTATTCCTCAAATGGATTGCTTTAAAGGGGTTAATAGATAAAAAGTTTAACTTGAAAGAGTTTTACATTGACTCTCTAAAGGAAAAATTTTCAAGGGCAAGGGATTATTCAGAATATGAAAATCCAGAGTTTTTAAATGTTCTCTCAATAGAATGCGATTTGGAAAAAAATAGATTGCTACTACAAGCAAGAAAAATTACATGGGAAGGTTTTTGGAAAGTCTTAGAAAATTCCCTTAGGCTCTATAAACAAAAAATAGACCAAATCAACCCCAATGAGGATAATAACTATGAAACAAGGAAAAATCTTTATCCATACAGTCATGACCTCTTAGATCTTATTAGAGATAACTTACAAATCATTAGCGTTCGATTTCCAAACAAAACTTTATCTTTCCTCAATAAAATTGAGAATATTTTGGGAATTGCTTATATAAACAAGAGAGCAGATATTTTAGAAAAGTTGATAGAAGTGTCTGTGCCGACAACTATTATAATTAAGGAAAAACTGGAAAGTTATCTGGGAAAAACATTCGAAATACGCCAAAAAGAAAGGCTTGATAACCTTAGTAAAAGTAGTAATTTACAGAATCTAGCTGTCATTGCTGCACAAAAGGGATTCTTGATTATGGCGGATAATATTTTTATTAAGAGTTTGAAATACTCTCGTGGATTATGGAGCAAAGAAGACTTTAGATTTAATAACCTTGTAGATTGTCTTAGAACGCAAAAGTCAGAGCAATTTAAATTGATTTTGAGATATATAGAACGTGTTTCTGATATAATCGAAGGAGCAGGATATTTAAGGCTGGATTTTCTAGAATCTGCTACTTATGAAGATTTCAGGATGGCACTAGACTATCTCTACAAATTTATAGTTGAAGGGAAAGTCAATCAAAACGAAGCTTTAAGACGAGTTATCTCGACTTATATAAAACGTTATCATTATCATACTATCAAAGATATTCTACCGCTTTTGGGTTTAATGCACATCAAAGAAGAAAATTCTTACGAGTATTTCGAAAACATCACAAAAGTTTATTTTAAACTTTGCGGATGGGCTTTAATTAATAATGATTACCAGAGAGCTGAAGAATTAATGATGCGATACTTTGAGATTTTGAAGAAATATATTGAGCCTACTGATCGAATAAATCTATTACAAGATATAATCTTATTTATCACTCCTTATTCTCAACTGAAAAGCATTAGGAGAGATGTTGAGTTTTATCTCGCTGCCCTTCGGCAAGAAGGCTATTCGGCGGCTATGAAAAAAAGTCCCGAATTTAAGGTAACTTATGACAGCATTGATATTGAAAAACTTAAAACTTCTGCTAAAAAGGGGCGCATAAAGTCAGTTCTGAAAACTTTAGACCAATATACAAAACAAAAAAACTACTTTACGGATAGGTTAGTTGCAGAATTAGTCCCATTTCTTAGTTATGCTGACTTACAGCACGTTAGAGAATGGGCTGTGTCCAATAAAATAAATATAGAAGGGGCAGAATTATTTTCTACCCTTATCAGAAAAACTGTGGCAACAAGTAATCAATCATTGCTTGCCAAGACGCAATCCGACGTGTTTAGAGCTATAAATAATTCGGAGCATAATTATGAAATCCATGGGATTATCAAAGCGCTGGATAAGATAGATTTTCCTAACAAGCAAGCTTTTATCAGAAAATTATTACTAGCAGGAATTCGTAGGCTTGCAGGAGATAGTTATTCTTTGCCACAGTTTTTTACTTATGCTTCCAAATACATAGATAAGTATTTTATTGATATTAAAAAGTTTTCTTTTGCAAGCTGGAAAAATATCGTAGAAACATCAATGAGTCTATCTTTATCAAAAAAATAATATGGACATACTTGAATTTCTTTCGCAATATTTAGCCTCTCCTATTGTCGCTCATCGTAACAGAGCAACACTTTGCTTATTTCAGGAAGCATTAACAAATTCGCAGGCAGTAAGCCAACTCGGTTTAAATTTACGTTCAAAAAATTTTGATATCGTATTCGGTAGTTTAAGAATCCTGCTTGCTATTAGCTTGAGAGCCCCGGAAAAAGTAAAGCCTTTAATCAAAGGGATTATTTCTCTTGGAAAACAGACAGGTCATTTTGGAATTGCAAATTTAAGTAAAGACATTTTAGCTAACCTCATAAATGTTAATCTTTCCCTTCAGCATCCTATAGATTTGATTTCCACAAGGGTAACACCTGCAATGAAATATGCTAATAATTCCAACGATATATTTTATACTAATTGTGACCATTTTATTGAATACGAGCTTGGTGGGAAAAATAACATGTATGAATTCTCTCACATATGTGAGGTTTTTAAATATGATTGTAAAAAAGCATTTAGACAAGTCACGTATTATATGAAAATTATTGGGTACAAAAAAGGGGTACAGTATTGGGAAGAGAGTCCTTCTAGTTTGCGCTACGATATCGAAGGCAAGCATTACAAAACTCGTCTTCATTACTATGCAAGACATGCTATTCAAATGTTCTTAATGTGGTGCGTGAAGAATCTATCTGTTTCTATTGAGACTTGGAAGAATTTTTTGGTTAATGAACGTAAGTGGGATGCTTCTATTCCTGATTTACTCGTAGAAGAAAAACCTGAATTTATCAAGTTTACTGATCTTCAGGTAGATGCGGGAGCATGGCTTAAAAAGAGAATCAAGAAAGCAGATGCATACGAACTTTTGAATTCAAAGGCTGAATGGATACCGTTGTATGAAAGAACTTATTTTAAAACTGAAGATAAGTCTTTTGAAAAGCGTGTAACTACTTGCTTTGTTCGTACACCAACAGAAAAACTCTCGAAGAAGATTAAAGTAATTCCAGTAGATTATAGTTGTAGAAGCTGTTATATAAATGAACTTCCCCTTAAAGCAAAGAAAAAAGAATTATTGAATACGAATAAGTACAGCCATTCTGATTTTTTAGAAGACAGGCTAATCCCTTCTTACGGAACCGTATCAGAAGATTTTGGAGGCTATGTAAAACTCTTTCCTGCACCAGAAATAGTAGAATACTTTAAACTAACTCAAAAGAAGAATTCTTTGGAATATTATAAAGGGAAACAACTTGTTATTCACTGTATTAATTGGGAAAGTGGTTATCACAGAAATATTGATGGTTATGGAGAAGATAAATTTGAATTGGCAAACTACGGGTATCTCCTTATTATCAGCTCCAAATATCTTAAGAGGTATTTATTGAAAAATAACCTTAAGTTAATTGCTGTAGGGGAAATTTGGAAACGGAAAGTAGGTAATTTAGGGCGAGAGTATCCTTATAATAGCAAAAATGCCAAATACAAGCAGCTGTCTTTTGAAATAGTGAAGATATAGATTGGCAACTCTATGCTATATAGTTGAACCAGTTTTTTTAATAAAAGAGCTAATGCCAATATTCATTTATAGCTTCAAGAAAAGATGTAATTGTTCTACAAATATACAAAAAATCATTTTGCTCTCTTGTTATTTCCCTTAAATAGAGCTTGATTAAAAATTTGCATCAATTTCCCTTTATGTTTTTTTAATGGACTATATTTCCCTTTCTCCCAACAAAATACAGATATCTTGTCCACTCCCATTATCTCACCAAACTGTTTCTGAGTTAATCCCTTCTCCTTCCTAAATTGTTTAATCTGTTCCCCGGAAATCTCAATTTGCCCTATCGGGTCTCTTAAAGTCTTATACTCTATCGTCACAGCCCCCGAATCTTTAACGTTTCTGCGATTCAAGCTCTTCCAGTCAGCGTCATAGTTAAACAAACCCGGATAAAGTCTCAAGCTGTAAGTTATCTCTTTCTTGCCAACCCTTATCTCCGGAAACAGGCATTTCAGAAATTCTCGTTTTTCATCAAAGTTCAATTCTTTGTAAACATCCGCAAAGTTTCTTACTTGTTTTAATACATTATCAGGGCTGAAACTTGTCAAATCATGAGAAGAAAACTTGTCGTCCAAGCTTTCTAACTGAGTTTTGCAAAAAGCTTTCTCGCTGTCTATCTTACTCTTTCGTTCTACAAACTCCTGTTTTGTGATAATGCTTTCTTCGTAAAGCCCGAATGTCTTTTCGATTCTTTGTTCAAGCTTTGACATCTCGCTTTCTAATGTTTTTCTTTCTTTCAGCAATGGTTCCACAGAAGCTTCAAACTCGTTTTTATATTGTGCCAGTTTCTCGGTCAATTTCTCAGGCTTTAACGAAAACTCTTTAAGCTCACTCTCAACCATGTTCTCAAGTGTTTTCATATCTATGTTGTTGCCGGCGCAAAAGCTTTTTCCTTTTGATATTGCCCCATTGCACTTGTAATAGGAATAAAATCTATTGCCTCTCTTAGTATACCCGCTCCAGCCGAACATTTTAGTCCCACATAATTCGCATTTCACTAATCCGGAAAGCAGATGTCTTGACCCCTTTGTCCTTGAAGCTATGGGCTTGTTTTTGTCTATCATTGCCTGGATTTCCTGATATTTTTCCTTTTCAATTATCGGCTCAAAAACATTCTCCACTATTGTATGCTCTTCTTTCGGCCTTGATACGGATGTGTTGCCCTTGGTTTTTCTCTTGTTGTAAGTCAGAGCTCCGACATATATGGGGTTACTCAAAATTCTATGGATAGATGTGCCAGCCCAGTAACTGCCGTTCCTTGTCCTGTAGCCTGTTGAATTTAACAACTGCAATACTTTCCTAAAGCTTTTATGCTCCGAGTAGAGCTCGTATATCTTTTTGACTACTTCTGCTTCTTTTGGCTCTATTGCTATTGTTTTTTCTTTAGGAACATACTTGAAACCCCAGGGAATAACTCCGCCGTTCCATTTCTTTCTTATCGCTCTCGCAGTCATATTCTCCGCAACCCGCTCCGCATCAACCTCTCTTTCGAGTTGGGCGACTGAGCCTAAAATGTAAAAAGAAAACCGTCCCATAGGTGTTGATGTATCAAGATTTTGCGTTAATGAAACAAAAGAGGTATCGTATTGCTCAAATATTTTCTCGAGATTTATCAAGTCAAGCAGGCTGCGGGTGATACGGTCCAGCCTCGTCACAATTACAGAACTGACCTGATTTGACTTTACATCCCGAATTAGATTTTGAAATCCCGGTCTTTCTGTGTTTTTGCCTGATATGCCCAAATCTTTGTAAATCTTGTATGGCATTCCCTTTGCCTTAGCATAAGCCTTTATCGCGTCTTCCTGTTGAATTACACTATCCCGTTCTATCTGCATCTCCGTGCTCACACGGATGTATCCCGCTATAAATTTGTCTTTATACATTTTTATAAAGTCCAAAAGTCAATTAAATACATTGTGCCACTAAAGTAACCTATACTTCAGAGCCAACTGCAACAGGAGCATCGGTTTTGTCAGCTTCCTTTTCAACTGCATGTTTTTTGGCATCTTGCCTTTGCCCCTGTTTCTGGTATTTCCTATACACTGCCTTGACAATGAGTTTTTCAAGGGTTTGTTGTTCGTTGTCCGAATCATTATGCAAAGTGCTGTTTTCCATGTTTCCCCCTTTACAAACTTGTTGCAAAAAGGAATAAAAAATTTTTCTAAAACAGACTTCTTCATTTTTTATTTGCTAATTTCATTGCTTCTTTCACTATTTCTGGAAGCAGGCATAATCTTACCTTGTCCGGTATTAACTTATTTGATGCACTTATTGTTTTTTGCATTTGCTCAAACAGCCTTTTGTCTTTGAATCCGATAATCAGAAAATCAATACCTGCCTCAATATCTCGCTTAATCTGCTCAACGATATGCTCTTTTGCCGAAGATATTTCTATCTCAATTCCGATGAGAAGACTGCCATCAGGCAGTCTTAATGTTACGTCAATAAATTTATTTTTAACATTTTCCTCAATTTCCGCACTGCCTAACGGTTTTAAAGTATCCTTGACTTTGACCTGCCAAAAATAGTGTTCCATCCCGCTCCCTCTTCCGTATTTTTTGGGCTCTAGTTTGAGCAACAGATAGGCTTCGCCTGTCAGTTCAAGCAGTGTTATTGAATTTCCACGACCACCAAGATTAATTTCTAGTTTTCTGATTAAGTTCAAAGATACAAGTTTTGCAACAAGCCTGCTTCCGCTTCCTGCTGATAATCCCAAGTTTCTGAAGCGGTTTACAAGCGATTCAAACTCATGATTGTAAACATCATTAAGAAAACTTCGCTCTTCATTGGTAAGCTGAGTGGTTGGCTCTTGTTTGATGAATACTTTCTCAGGCTTTTTAACTTGGAATTCCCCGCCCCTTGGGGCGTGGGATGAGATGTTGCATGTTGTGTTGTTTGTTTCTGTTTGATACCCCGCCGCTTGCGGTGTGGGAGATTCATTAGGTTCGTTCGTTCTCGGTGCTCTACTTGTTTCATTCGTTCCTATTGTTTCGTTTGCCGTTACTGTTTCACTTGTTTCCTTTCCCTGATTTGCATTAGGAGGCACTTCCTCGTATTTCCGTAAAATTGATTCAAATTCAGTGCCGGCTAAAAGACGCTTATTTCGTTCGTTTATCTGACTATCAGTTATCATCTTTTCCTCCCACAAGTGGAAAATATGTAAGAAACGGGGCAATTTCCGGAATTTTCACTATTCCCCATCCCACCGGCAAATCAAGGCAGAGCTCCATTTGTTCCTGTGTTAGATTCATTGCAGAGCCCATTGCCTGGATTTCGTTAAAATCAGCGCACCGCATCATTATTTTAATATGCGCCTGCGTCTTGATGGCTGAAGGTATGGTTTTTATTTCATTTGTGAAAAGCACAAGCCCGATGCCGAACTCCCTTCCTTTCCTCATATAATCAAGCAGAGGTAACTCCTCTTTTTGAAAATACTGAGCCATCGTGGTGTTTACCAGTGAATGCAACTCATCGCACATAATGGGAGTTATTAACTTGTTTCCTCTGATATTGTTCGCTTTCCTGTATTCATAGAGATACGCAATAATCATAGTAGCAATAAATGGCGCAAAATGGCCGGCACTGTCCAACTCAATTTCTATATTATGGGATTCTATCAGTTTCTCCAATGGAAACCTGACTTCTCTGCTGAACATTCCGCCGCAGACAATATTAAACTCCGTAAACCTGTTGATAAGAGTCGCTTTCCATTCGCCTTCTCTTCCGAAACTTGTTTTTATTTTTTTCAGTTTTTCTAATATAGTCGTTGGATTAACATGCTTGCCCTCTCTTCTAAGCTCTGTAATCACTTGCAATAAAAGCGATTGACCTGCGTCAAGAATATAGGTTGTTCCGCCGAATACCCTTGAACTCAACAAATCCCACTGAATAACATCTACCCCGGGAGGCGGGTAATCAAATATCTGCCCGTAAAAGTTTACTTTAGTTCCTGTAGTAAGAGTAAGAATAGGAATTTCTTCAAAATGACGGACGCTTTGTTTGAAACCAAGATGTAGAAATTTTTTACCAAGGGAATGAAATTGTTGCATATCATAAAACGCGCTATTAGTCTTGCCGACACCAATAGACCCAAGAGTTACTATCCCTTTTGTCAAATCATCTGTTTCAGTAGAAGGGTTATATCCTACGCCTGTACCAAGATAGAATTTCCCCTTAAAATCTTTGGCAGTCGGCGGAGGATAAAAAGCCTCTGGAACAGTTGGCTTTAGTATCTGGCGGAGAGACGAAGCCGTTGCCATTTCCATAACCGAAGCAACGGCTTCTTTATCGCCGGCAAGAGATGAAAGTATAAATACTTTTTTCAGTCTCGGATTACTTTCCATTGATTTTTTTACAATATCCTGAAATCCTTCGGGTATGTTCATTCTTCCTCCTCGTTAAAGCCTAACATTTTGCCAATCCCCTTAAAATTGAGCTTCTCTGTGGATTTATTATCACTAAGCATATCCGAAAGATGCTTCCCGAGCATAATCAGATTCTGTTTTCGTATGTACAAAATCTCTTTTACTTCCGGATTGTCCGTTGGATTGGATATGCGTATAAGCTCTTTCGCCTCTGACAAAGCTGTCCCGAAAGCATTTGTGGAAATAGTTGACCAGCGAGTAAATCCAAAAACCTTTTGCATCTTGTCGCCTTGTATTTCCCGTTTCTCATAAATTTCAATAGCTTTTTCTGTTATCTTCCCGTAATGATCCACCAATTTCATTGTAAACTCGTGATTAAGGGTGTCCGTGTGCTTTAGCAAATCGGAAATTATTTCTTTATCTCTTGTTTTTGCATGAACATGCATATACTCTTTTATTACATCACCCAAATCCAGATTTATATTTTTTTGGGTTTTATCTGTAATAAAATTTAGTTCTTCGTCTTCCATTTTCATTTTACCCCCTATTCCAGAGCCCAAAAGATGGCTCTTATTATCACTCCTAAAAATAAGCCTATAAATGTCATTGATTGCAATACCTTGCCCCAACATCCCTGATGAAGCGTAACGGCGTATCCTGTCCCCATAACCGCTATCCATAATGCCAATAGTCCTCCGCTCAGTAAAACATCCAGCACCACATTTCCCGTTATTTCCACATTGTAGCCGACAAAAGGAACCAAAATAACTGAACAAATGGGCCATATAATTAATATGCCCTTGAAAGGAATATGAATTCCGCGGAAGAAAGGAATAAATCCCTTACAGAAAAAAACGATGCAAGCTCCAATAAGAAGCCCTGTCGCAAGCGAAAACAATACGGATGATATCAAGTCAGGTCCTGTTTTTGATGTTACAAAAATAAAGACAGCAACTGCCACAACCAATAAAATAGAAAATATGGTTGCGTTAATCAATGTGTCTATGGTTATCATTGTTCCTCCTTATTAATCTCCAGAATCTCATTTACATCTATTGCAGAGCTCCGAATCGGGTCAAAAAACTCTATAGATGACGCATTATGTTTAATAAAATATTCTTCGTATTGGGATATGCGTTTTTTGTATTCCGAAGGAGAATCTGTATGGATAACAAACAGCACCCAGACCTTGACTCCGCGGAAATCGCATGAATCGGAATCCGTCCCCACATTGTCCAAAATATCAGATAAGATAATGAGTATTCTTTTTGCAGTGCTGTCCGAGAACAGGCTACTGGAATAAGCGATACTCCCCCAAATATCGGTTTTGGGGGAGCTTTTCGCAGTTATGACTTTCTTCAAATTATCAATGGCAGGCTGTTTAATTTTGCTTATTCTTTCGGTATATTCAGCATTCGCCGACTTGCAGTATTTTTCTCTGTCTGTCTCATCTGATGGTATTTTTACATACGCCAGTTCATCGAGCTGTTGGTATGAAGAGGCATTTATGCTTATTGCAATGAATTCTGACCCCGGTGATAATGAATCTATGATTTCCTCACATTTTTTAACTGCTTTGCCGAGCAGGCTCTTGAAACTGTAGCTTGTGTCCAAAATAACTACAATTTCTGTTTTGCCAGAATTGGCAGGAGTTGATATACATCCAGAAGTCAGAACTGATGTGGCGATAACAACAGGTATCAGAACATTAGAAACAGTTTTGTTTCTCTTTTTAGCGGATTTTAAACCGCTTACTATAAATTTCCCGATTTTGCTGAGTAAATCTGTTATGATAAGCAAGATAGGACGCAGTCCTTCTATCAGTTTAAGAACTAGCCATGTCATTCCACGGAGAACGCTTAAAACCACAATAACTACAATTACAACAAGAAACATCAAACCATGCAGTGCTATATCAAGGGAAGGACTGGTCCAGTATATCGTGATTGCAGTAAGAATTGTTAAAAATGCGCTGATAAAAGCCAATAATTCAACTGGTGCACCTCTGAAAGCGCCTACTATTGGGACTCTTGTCCCCGCTTCCATCTCTATCACGCGTTCAAAAGTCAAAAATGCGGATACCACAACAATACCGATGAAAGCAAGCAAAAAACCGGATGGCTTGGCTTTAGATTGACCATCATTTTGTCTCTCTCTTTTCGTTTTTTCGTTATTAAGATAGCCCAGAATCCATTCCATCATGACAATAAATAATGCAACAGCAGATGCTGCGGAAACATTCCCGTGGTTTGTGTGAAATAAGGTTGTATTTGCAAGACCAATTACATTGACAGAGAATTTGATTAAGGAAAAATCCACACAGGAGCTAACTATTCCTACAAAAGCAATCCCGAACGCGAAAACATATACCATGAAAGGCAAGACTCCCTTGAGCGAACGGGAGACTTTAGTGACTGCCACACCCAGTTTCGACTCAGATGTCTCAAGTAGACCTTTGACAAGGTCAAGGACTTTTGAGACCAGCTGCGTAAGCTCTTTTTGAAAAGCATATATTATCAGAGAGCCTACGAGAACTGCTACTGCTATCCATAAAAATGCGTACATACGCACCCCCTTTTTTTTGTATTATCTGCTGAACAAATGCAGGTAATGTTGTTATCTATTTTATGCAGAAGCGTTTTCCTACGGTTGGGATACTTCCATATTTCAACAGGTTCGTGGAGCTCAACAGCTGGAACAAGCATATTTAATGCAAACAGGAAGAGTATGAATCCCAAAAACATTATTTTGCTCGCGGAGATATTTTTTCTTTTCATTGTCCCCCCTTTTTTATTCATCGGGTGAACCATAACATAGTGAAAAAAATACTCAGTTCTTTTGTTGAGAAAATTTGTACTTATTTGTGAACGAAAGGATTAAAAACCAGTTGTATCTTTGTTTTTCATGGTATGGTTAAAGCTCGAAAAAAAGGAACAAGAGCAGTGGAAAGAAGCAGTTATGGTAGATGGATATGCCCCCGATTTTACCTATTATAAAAGATTGAATTTATCTGCTCTCCAAAAGTTATATGTAAAGAATTTAGATAGCATTACACATAAAAAAACGTATTTAATCAATCATAGTCATTATCTTGAAAAAACATTGCCAACACTTCTTGAACAAAAATTCTTACCAGAAAAAGAGGAAATTTTAATTTTTGCAAGACTTATGAGGATAATGCGTGATTCATCTTGTCCTTTATTAGGTTCTCAATTAAAATGTACCTACAATTATTATACTTCCGGAGAGAATCCATATAGTCTCGAAAAAAGGCTACAAAAACTGCCTGCAGTTAACAAGCATGCAAATGTTCTTAAAACAGAATATGAACATGACAGGGAAAATCGAAAAAAACGCTATATTCAAAATGTAATAGTGCATAAAACAACCTCTGATACCGAATGTTTGGGAATAGATAAATGCTTAAAAAAATGTTTTAGTGAATTGAATTTTAGGGTGAAAGAAAAAGGCGAATATTTTTTTGAACTTCACAAAAATTTTACAAAAGCGTGTTATGATGTGCTACATTACAAATTAGAAGTGGGAAATTCTTTTTAATCTTTTTTCACCTCAATTATTAGACAAAAAGAAACATCTGCCTCGAGTTTATCTCCTTTTGGAATGATATGCCTTATATATTTTTCTAAAACAGGGTCTTTTCTCACACTTGCTCTGTACTTACGGGCATTCTCGTAAGTGCCAAATATAGATGTAAGTTCTTTATTGCTAACAAGTTCTCCTTTTCCTTTGAGAACAGCAATTAGGTACTCTTGTTCAGGAGGTAAAATAATTTTTTGTTTGCCATTGATAAAAAACTCATATTTTGTTTTATGTAACCATAAATTATAATGTGATTTATCAAAGTTGGCCTCAAACTTTTCAAAATCTTTACGAGTACAAAACCCTTCTAAAATAGGTCCTTTGTTAGTTATAATTTCATAATCAGCTTTTTCTTTTGGTACTTTTGTAAATTTTTCTTCTGGCTCTTGAATTTTCAGTTTGGTTTTCTGTTCTTGTACGATAGAATTTATTTTCATAAAATGTTCTTCTATTAACTTATATTCTTGGATAAAACCTTCTTTTACTTCTTTTTTTAGCTCATTGTATTGACTCTGTAGTTCTTGCAGGTTTTCAATAATTGAAACTTGGCTTATTAATCTGCTTCCAACATATCTGCTTGCTTCTCCATCACATACTGTAGCAAGGTCACTAAGGGTTTTTATCAATTGAATCTGTTTTTCTTGCGGAATTATACTTGGTTCCGAATAAGACTTTATTTCCAAAATAAAATTTTCAAGTCTATTAACTGCTTGCATCCCTTTTATAAAGTGTAATTGAGTATAAAATTTTTTAGAAAGATGGACGCCAAGCCTTTTTTCAGAAAAGGGAACAATATCCTCTGGAGGATATTGATTTATTGATTCTTTCAATTTGTTATATCCCTCAAAAGTTGGGTCAAGCACATGAATCATATCAAAAAGGAACCAAAACTTTGCCAAAATTAATAACCCTAAAGGCTGTTTTACAGAATGTGGGTTCGGAAATAATTTTTGTAAATCAATAAATACATCTATTACATTTTTTTCTAATTCATGGAAATTGTTGCATTTTGGAAAATTATTTATTTTTTTGTCAACATCCACTAATTCAGTAAGTTTTTCAAATTCTATCTCGCTAATAGTTTTAGAATATTTTATAAATTCTTTATATTTCAAAAAGTGCTGATACGCCTCCGGTAAAGCGCCGTTTTCCCAACTTAACATACCGAGAGCATAGTGATATTTTGCCGTAGAGATATCTCCTTCTATATCATGATATCTATAACATATTTCGGCTGCGTGTTTAAAATATAGAGCAGCAGACTTAAATTTTAGCCTATGGAGTAAATAAAGGCCAATTCTATAATAAGAGAATCCAAACCTTGGTTCCAATTCTCTACACTTTATACAGGCTTTTACTGCTTCATAAGGTCTATTTAGTAAATCACAAACAGATGAAAGTAAGAAGTATGCTGAAAAATATAGATTTCCCTGGCAAACTCTTATAGCTTGATTTAGAAGAATATAAGCGTCTCTATATTTTTCTTCTTTTAACATTTTGTACATAGAAACAGCTTGGAGTCGTGTCCTTTCTACATAAATAATTGATGCCAAAACTTCTTCTCTCCAATCCAAATTCTTTACTTTGTCTTTAAATTCTATAGAAAGGCATTTTTTGTCAATTCTGTTGAAATGTTCCCTATCTCCTAATATTCCATATCCCCTTAATAGCTCAGGGTAAACTTCATAAGATTTTTTGCCCAAACTAAGGGATTTCTTAAAAGCAATTATTCCAAGTTTATATGCTTTTTTAGATTTAGTTATCTTCAACCAATCCCATGCCCCGGATTGAAAATACACCAATCCCATATAATAATAAAACTCAGCACAATCTGGTTTGTTTTTTATTAATTTCTTACAAATTTCTATCGCATAGTCATACAATCTCTCTTGGGAAAGCTTTATAGCAAGAGACCAAAGTTCTTCAATATTTGCAGATTTATTCTTTTGTATTTTTCTATAGTTAGTTACAAGGGATTCGAATCCCTTTTTGCTTATTGGTCTCCCGTCACTTATTTTTTTAATTAATTCCCGATGTTTTAATATAATAAAGTTGTCTAGCGCAAGTGCTTCGGGAGATTTTTCAATTTTAACTTCTGGGATTTCTATTGTAGTTTTCTGACCAGTATCTAATACTTCTATAGAATCCACTGATATTATTTTTTTGAGTAAATTCAGCGCTTTTTCATAAGTCAATTCGGAATAATTGTCATTAAGATATTGCCTTTCCAAAGGATAATTAACCAATACATTTATCAAATTATTATAAATATGCACCGTCTCTTCATATCGGGAATTTAAATAAAATGCCGTATTTTGACATTTTTCACAAATAGCGATTTCAGTCCCTATCTCAACTATTCTAGGGTAGAGTTCTATAATTTCTTGCTTCTCGTTCTTTTCTATGAAGATTAAGACTAAGAGGCTGTAAGCTTTTACACTTTCCTCAAGTATTCCCAGATATCCAACTCCTATACTTGGTTTTGCCCTCTCTTCCAGTATTTTTTTATCATACAATTGTACTAATCTTTTTAATATTTTTTGGGCTTCACCGGAAAGTTGTTCTATATAGTAGATTTTTGCGACTTCGTAATACCAAGAACCTGCCCATTCAGTAGAGTCTAATATGGTTTTCTTGATAAGTGTTAATATTTTCTCAAATTTTTTCTTTTTTTTCTCTCCTTTGTTTTTCATCTCTTTATCCCTGAAAAAATATATAATTTTTATTACATACATAATTCTAATTTGGCAAGTTTTTTCGCATCTTTCTACAAAAAGACAAACCGCAAAGACAACCGATGTTTTCTCTATGGTTTTTCTTTTGAACTTTTCCTACTCTTTCTATTTCTCCGAACTCGTTAAACTATTACAAGTTCAGCCAGCCACACCAGCCCTTAACTTATAATAATTTTTGATGTGTCCAAGTCCCCATCAACCACGAGTTCGGTTTCGCTTCTTCTGTAAGAAGCACGATTGGGAGCAAGCACCCCAATCTCGCAAGAACCCGCAGTGTCTCTAAAATATTTAAAGCCGAAATTTCTATTCGCAATTTCGGTGCGATACTTTGTTCGCATCCAGGGACATTAAATATTTTGTGGCTCAGTTCTCTTCACCGCTCGAGAAACCGCTCCAATCCCTTCGGGATTTTTGAGATAATGTTTAAGCCCAATTCAAAGGGTGAATCAGACCGTCAAGTCTGGAACTAAATTGATATGGAGGATAAATTCGAACAAAAAATGGAAACTGAAATCATAGAACAGAGCAATATGAAGCTGATTACAGAGAAGCAGAGGCATTTGATTGAGCAATTGCTGAAGTCAGAGAGAATCGAAAAAAGATATAAGCAGTTTGTAGAGAAAGCTTTGCAAAATGAAGTTACAAGCTATTCAGCGAGCAAACTTATAAGCTTTTTGACATCGCTGATTGGCTTGAAGAAAAACTTCGTCAAACAACGCAGGAGCAACGTTTTACAAGCAAAGCCAAGAGCGAAAAGGGTTTCGCTTGAGCGAGTGCGGAATTTCGTCGAGAACGTGAAAAGCGAAGTCGGATATGCAATTCGTGCAATAGACAATGATGCGTTGACTGCTGCTCATGCCTGTTTGTCAGATTTGCACCGTGAGCTATGGAACTCCGAGTTTGCTGATATGTCATTAAGATGACGATAGCAAATCCGGCAAACTTGTTTATTTTTTTGTTTTTTTATTACGCCTCGAATTGCGAGGTAATTTCAAATAAAATTGGCAGGAGGTGATTAAAATGAACGCAGAAGAATACATAGAGCTGTTTGAAAGCATTCAGCAGAAGCTTCCGGAAGCGAAAGACAAGGAAGGGATAGCATTAGCGATAATGCAGGAACTTGCGAAAGACAGAAGGATGGAAGAGATAAAAGCCAATGGGAACGGTAACGGCAATAAGCCGGCAACACCCAAGCAGATGGCTTATCTAAAAAAACTTGGCATAAAGCCAGTCGAAGGGATGACGAAAGCGGAAGCTTCCAAGCGTATAGACGAAATAGTAGCGGGCAGATAGCCCGCTACTGCTTGAATGATGATTTTTTTATTTATTTTGCTTGTCTTTTATAGAAAAAACATTATCTATTCCTTATGTATGTGAAATATTGTCAAAATATACAAAATAATATTTTTTATACGTTTTTTATAAAGAGAAACTTTAGGAATACTCTAAAAATTATCTTCTCGGATACAAAAAAATCCTTGATTATATTGGAATTTATATTATTTATTCTATATACAATAAAAAAAATAATATTATTGCTACAAATTTTTATGAAAAAAATTAAATATCTTTTATTATCTATCTTTATTACCTGTCTGATTTTACTTATTTGGATAAATTGTGGCTTAATAAAAAATTTTTCTAATAAAATTATAAGTGTAGCCATTTCTTCTCTCCTATTGTTTTTCCTTTTTCATTCTTGGAGTAAAACACAAGAATTCTGGCAGAAATATAAGAATACTAAACAATTAAATAGACAAGTTTTAAGCAGTCTCAATTGTATAATTTTAACTATTTTTTTTAGTTTTATTTTTTTATTAACTTGCTTTTTGATTTATTTTCCTAAACCTATACCCATTTTTATGGGGGGCAATACTTTTAAATTAATAGCGCTAAATTTCATATTTGTATTTATATGGTTTTTATCAAGTTACCTCTGGAATAAAAAAGCAGGGACCAATACAAAAGAGGAAAATATCTTTTCACTTTCTGATGAACCCATTGAGACTTCTAAACAGGATTTATTTGGAAGAGGTAAGTTTATTGAAGACTTCCATAATTCTATTACAAACCTTCCATTCAAGGACTCCTTTGTTTATGGGCTTTATGGAAGCTGGGGTGAAGGTAAAACCTCAGTGATTAATCTATTAAAAAACAAACTTGAAGCTAATGCCGAATATCTAATTATGAGTTTTGAACCTTGGTATTTTAAAGACGAAGAGGCGATTTTAACTGCCTTTTATACTCAACTTGAGAATACTTTAAGCAAAGAATTTATTTTCTCGCCAGAGTTTAATAAGACGTTTAAAAAATATCTGAATCTTATCTCCGTGGGAATTCCACAAACAGGAATTAAGATTAATTTTCCACATTCAGATGAATCTGCGAAAAAAATCGGAGAAAAAATAGGTAAATATATCGAATGGACGGGGAAAAAAATTATTATCTTTATTGACGATATTGATAGGCTTCAGTTAGAAGAAGTATTGCTGGTTTTCAAACTTATCCGTTTAAACACAAAGTTCAAAAATACGATTTTTGTTTTAAGCTTCGATGTAAACGCAATTAAGGAAATTTTGAAAGAAAAACATGATATTAGCCATGAATCTGTAGTAAAATCAGAGTTTATCGATAAAATCGTTCAATGTCCTATTAATTTACCAGCTATAGAACATATATATATTGAACAATTTTTTAATATTCATATTGATGGAAGTTTTCATATAGAATTACTTAAAGATATTTTTAAGAAAATTGGCGATATTAAAAATGACTGGGTTAAAATATTCGTTAACATAGAACCGGAAGATGATTATCTTTATTTCAAGCGTGAACTGATAGAAAAGGATTTCAATTTTATCTCAAACCAAAAAGATAGAAATGAAATATTAGAATTATGGGCGCAATCAAAAAATAATCTTTTCGATAAGCTTAAGATTACGGAAAAAGATAGGCAATCCTTTGCAAAAGAATTCTCCAATATCTATACTTTTCAATTAAAAAGACTATTTAGAACTTTACGTATAATCAAAAGATATTTAAATGGCGTATATTCAACTCTTCCATCGGTTGTAACTGAAGGGAAGTTAGAAGTAAATCTATATGATTTTTTTATTTTAGAAATAATAAGAATTTTTTATCCAAAGGTTTATGATGATATATGGGAGAATTGGTGGTTTTATGTTCCCGAATATAATTATCTCTCTTCTCCATTTTGGGCAATAGATAAAAAAGATAGATACCCAAAAATAAAAAAACATGCAGAAGAGATTCTTAATAATGAAAAAGATAAAGATATTTTAATGAACTTACTTGAAGCTATATTTACTGAAGTAAAAGATGCTTTTGCTGAAAGAGAAATATATTCCAGAGATACAGAAAAGAACAGGAAAGATAAGCGACTTATGCATTCTGAATATTTCCCAAAATATTTTATTGGGAAAATCCCTTTGTTAGAATTGGCTGACGGATATATAGAAACGACATTAGGTAATTGGCGGCAAATAACAAATAATAATGATAGAAAAGAAGCTATCCGCAATCAGATTTTTAAATTGCAAAAAGAGAATAGGCTTTCAAATTTTTTCAACAAACTTGTTAGTTTTATATATCAAATAGAAGAAAGTATGGCTATTGATATAATAGAAATTATCTATGCAAATGTAGATAATTTCTCGACAAAAAAACAAGAGAATTTTATTTCCGAATACGACAAGGCAGATATTTTGTTAATGAAATTAATTAATGAAACGATAGATACAAAAAAAACACAAAGTATGTTAGAAAAAATAATTACTGAAACGCCAAGCCTTTATTTTGCTGTTAACATTATACATGATTTAAAAAGAAAAGAAGAAAGTATTTATAAAACAGTAAAAATTGATGATTTGCAAGATAAGCTTAATGATAGGTTAAAGAAATATTTTGTCGACAGTGGAAGAGATATATTTGATGAATTGCTGGTTAAAAGGAAATGGGGGTTCGTATTGTACCAATGGGCAACTAACTGGGAAACACCTACAGAAAATAATAAGGAAACTGTAAGCAAATATATAGTCTCTCTCCTTGAAAAAGATGCTAAAAAATTTATTGAATTCCTTAATTCATCTAGACATCCACAATATATAGATTTAACCTCTCTTAATGAGCAATGTTATCTTACTGAACTTCAAAAATTAGCGGAGAAGTTTAAAAACAATGACTTTCTAAGTGATGACGAGAAGAATATAATAAAAGAATTTTCAACCTATTATGAGAAATATATAGGGGAATCTCTAGAAATTAAAGATATTAGTTATTCTAGTAAGAATGCGGTTAAAATTAATAACTCTTTTATTAGCAATAGTGAAGGCACTTTCTTTATATGGGCTAAAGTTACAGAAAAACTTAACTCCACTACAGGAAATAAGTATATAATAGGATATGCA
The DNA here is from genome assembly GCA_041649255.1 of bacterium. Taxonomy (NCBI): domain Bacteria; species bacterium. The sequence continues at coordinate 1,553 of JBAZNK010000016.1, read as the reverse complement.
ACAAACAAAGGGGAGTATACAAACATAGGTGGTAAAAATACTTATATAAATGTATTTGCAATTGCCAGATTTGGAGATGAAAAATCTTGGAGTTTCTGGAGCAAGGGAAAACATGAACATAAAGGATTATTTGTTGGCTCACCTGATTCTGAAAAACTTTCTGAAGAGTGGCATTTATTTACTGTTTGCTGGTCAAAAACAAAACATGGAGGATTTATTGGATTCTATATAGATAATAAACTTAGAGGTCAAATTGAGGGAGTTTTTGATTGGCCAGAGGATTACAGTGGGGATTGTTACATAGGAATGTGGCCTAATTCAGCAGAGGAACATTACTTTGATTCAAAAATCGGACCTTATAAAATATTAAAAGAAGTAGTAGTGCCTGAATATATAAAAACATATTATGAAGAAGGATTGAGATATTTAAAGTGGAAAGACAAAATGTATTAATAGTAAGTGTTCCCATATTTTTGATACGCTAATCAAAAAAACATAAAAGGCGCTTCACTTCAGTTCAGCTAATCATAAAAAATAAAAAGAAGATATGTTAAAAACGAAATCGGTGTATGAAGATAAAGAACCGGAAGACGGGATAAGAATATTAGTTATGAGAAAATGGCCAAGAGGTGTGCCGAAGGCTAATGTAGATAGATGGATAAAAGAATTGGGACCAAGCACAGAACTATTAGAAGATTGGATTGAACACAGGATTGACTGGGTAGAATACGAAAAAAGATACAAACGGGAAATAGAAGATGCTGAAAGACAGCAGGCAATTAAGAAGATAGCCGAATTGTCAGAGAAAAAGGCAGTAACCTTGCTTTGTTGGGAGAAGTCCGATGAACATTGTCATAGAAGATTATTGAAAGAGTTGATTGATAAAACATAGAGATATTATAGAATAATTAGTGTGCTCCGCTCGCAGAGGTCAGTTTTCCAGCTCTCACCTTTGGAGGTCGCTTTGCTCCACTCTCAAAGTTGGAGGTCTAACTTACACCTCGCAGGAGGGCGCACAGATAAGATAGAGCTTCTTGCAGGAGCTGTACAGCATTCGCTCCGCTCAGCTGTTAGTGCTCGCTGAGGCTCGCAGATTGATATTGATAGAGTAGTAAAATAGTACAAGCAAAATAGAATAGGTAGAATAAGATAAAATAGCAATGGCTAGTAAGAGAGGTAAACGAATAGGGTAAAAAAAGAGTAAGAATAAGGCAGAAATAAATAGAGGAAAATAGAGAGCAGTTGGCAGAGAAAAATAATAGACCGATATAATAAATATATGCGTCGGGCTGATGCCCGACGGGGTGTGTACGTGGAACGTGATAGGAGATAGTGTGTGGGATTGTATAGATTGAGTATTGATAGAGGTTTTGATTTGATTCCAGGAGAGGGGAGAGAGATATATGAGCTATGGAATTGGAATTAAATAATCAGTGGAATTTAATCGTTTACAAATGTCAGCATCAGGCTTAAATTTTCAGGTTCAATTCCAAATTTTTCGATGTACTCCATAGCGGTTGGAGAGTACTGAATGGAATTTAACGGAAATAAGA
>JBAZNK010000015.1 GCA_041649255.1 bacterium | reverse complement strand
CAGTGGATGATAGTGGAAATGTATATGTAACGGGAAGTAGTATGGACACAACGGCTTATCCTGACTATGCAACGATAAAATATAATAGTTCAGGAGATACGGTATGGGTTAGAAGATATGATGGACCAGACAATGATGGCGATAATGCATACGCAATTGCAGTGGATAAAAATGGGAACGTGTATGTGACGGGAAGGAGTGTTGGAATTGGGACTGATTATGATTATGCAACTATAAAATACAACAGTTCAGGGGGTACAGTTTGGGTTAGGAGATATGATTCAGGGGGAGGGACAGGGTATAAAACTGATGAAGCAAGCGCGATAGCTGTAGATGATAGCGGAAATGTTTACGTAACAGGCCGTTCTTTTGGTTATGGGACGATAAAATATAATAGTTCCGGAGATAGTATGTGGGTCAGAAGTTATATTGGAATCGGTTCTGGCGCTGTTCCTCATGCTTACGCAATCACAGTTGACAATAATGGTAATGTATATGTAACCGGAGCGAGTTCTAATGGTATAGATGCTTTGGACTATGCAACAATAAAATACAACAGTGTAGGAGATACCGTATGGGTCAGAAGATATAGTGGAACAGCAAAGAGTTATAAGGAACCAAAAGGATATGACTTTGATAAGACAAAAGGATTTGCCCGGGGGGGGGGAGCAGCAGCTATAGCAGTTGATAACAATGAAAATGTTTATGTTACAGGAGCAATTTCAGAATCAGATAGTTTTAATTACGGGACAATAAAATATAATAGTTATGGGAATATAATATGGGACAAAAAGTATTGTACCGGAAGATGGGCTGAAGCAACTGCGCTTGCATTGGATAGTAGTGGAAATGTGTATGTAACCGGAAAAGAAGGTTATACAGTAGGGGATACCAGTGTTGATTGTGTTACAATAAAATACAACAGTTTAGGAGATACTGTATGGATTAGAAAATATGAAGGACAAGGTTATAATGATTGTGGGACAGGAATTGCAGTAGATACTAATGGGAATGCATATGTAACCGGGTATAGCGGAGGGGCAACTTCATGGGATTATGCAACAATAAAATACAGCAGTTCGGGGAGTGAAGAATGGGTACAAAGATATAATGGTCCCGGGAGCGGTGACGATAGAGCATATGCAATTGCAGTTGATAACAAAGGATATGTATACGTAACTGGAAGCAGTGCTGGCTCTTCCTTCGATTATGATTATACAACGATAAAATATTCTACAGTAGGAATAGAGGAACCATTAACTTTGGATTTTGGATTGGGGATTTGGGAATTAAAAGCATTTCCTAATCCATTTGTTAAGAATACAGAGCTAAGAGTAAAGGGTAGCGCGTTAAAAGATAATAAAATACAAATTTATGATTTGGGGGGACGATTGGTAAAAACAACCCATAGTAACATTATAGGAAATGACTTAAAAAAAGGAATTTATTTCGTAAAGGTAAATAATTACAAACCGATAAAAGTAGTAAAGATGTCCTACGTAAAGTAGGTAGTAGGAAGCAGGTAGTAGATAGGAACAGAAAGTGAAAAGTAAAGAATTGTTCAAAAAGAAAATAGGGGGTACGAAATGAGAAAGGTCTTAGTTTTTGTAAGTTTAATTGTTTCGCTGGTTTGTCTTATGGGGAAGCAAATAAACGCAGCAGTGATAGATGAAAACTCACCGTGGGGAGTAGTAGTATGGCGTTACGGGGATACAGATGAAATTAGAAATAGAGTATTGGATTCTGTTGTCAGTTTAGGGTGTTCGTGGATAAGACTAAGTGGATTTGGAAATGGTGAATGGTGTGGTCTAAATCCAAATGACTATACGGTCAATCCCTCTGATTATTGGGAATGGTTCTGGAGCAAGTTACAAATCGATGGAATGAATAACACGGATAAATGGATAGATGCAGCAAATGAGCATGGTTTAAAAGTTGTGCTTGCTACATGGCCTAACCCACTTGATCCAATCAATCCCACAGATTACTATTCTGGTAGTAATTTAGATAAACATAAAAGCCAATGGACAAGTTTTTGGGCAGGAATGGCTACTCATTTCAAAGGAAAAGGAGTTTATGATTACTACGTTAGTCTTGAATCCGGCAGTAATGCAAGTCCTACAACTAACACAGTTTTCCAACTGGATGGGAATTTAGTTCATCAAAGCAGTAATATAGGTTCGATAGTAAGAAATAGACCATGGGCACATAAAGTAGTGGTATTAGGAAATTACGCTTATGTTACAGCCGGAGGAGCAGGAGTATTTAAAATAGGGATTAATTCTTCTTCTTCCAATCCTAATTATCTTGAGGCTGTTTGTTGTCCGACAGCTGGTTATGCTTATGGGATAGCAGTGGATAATCTCATAGCAAATCCTCCTTATCTTTATGTTGCGGAAGGAGGAATGACACCCGTTGGATATCCAGACGATAGAAAACCGGGACTTGAGGTAATAGATATTAGTTCATTTTCAATAATTACCAGCTCCGATATCCCTTGTCGTTTTTCATCAGATATTAATGGTTGGGGTTGGGATGTCGCGATTGATGGCAATTTTGCTTATGTTGCGGACGGCGTTTTAATTGGCACGGAGACTACTCTTGGAGGCAATAATATCAAAAGAGTAAATATCCAAGACCCATATCATCCAAGTGAAGATATCTCTTATAATCAAGAATGTGGTGCAAAAGGGGTAGCAGTATTAAGCGATGGGACTGTTTTTGCTGCCGGTGGGAGTCAGGGGCTTTTCAAATATACCTCGACTTCCAAAGTTACTTACGATGGCAATGACTTAGGAGGTCATTTAGCAGAACAGGTAAAGTTATTTAAGAATTCTAATGTGCCTTATGCTTGTGTTACAGGCAGGGGATATAAAGGTAATAATGGAGGGCTCTGGGTAATAAAAACTGATGGTAATATGTCTAATCCTTCTGACGGCTATGTTGACCTCCTTGGTGGCTATGCGGAAGGAGTAGCAATAGGACAACAAGAAGTGAGTGGAGAATTACACACCTTTGCCTATATCGCAAACGGGCAGAAAGGACTTAGGGTAGTAGATGTTACAGACCCTGCAAATCCACTAAAATTAGAATGGGTCGTTGAAACTGTAATTCATGATAATATTCCTCTTAGTGGTAATGGTTATGCAAATGGAGTCGCGGTATCTAGCGACGGGAAGTATGTTTATGTTGCAAATAGGAGTAAAGGACTGGATATAATAGATGTTTCTGGACTCCCTTCTATTAAACCTTCTTTAGTTGGCAATGGGTATACATTCCCGGATAATTCACCTAATCTTGCATACTGGGACCAAGCGTTATGGAGTGATTGGGGAAATAATTGGAGAAGTCATCCCTGTGCGGATAAAGTAGAGGTTTCTTTTATTTCCCCACCTACCGATGAACCGGAAAGTCATTATTTAGACCAGTGGTATAATGTTTTCAAACAGGCTTGCGAACACGATTTTGCCTATGTTAATACAAGCGCAAAAGCAATACATGATGTTTATACTGCTGATAATAAAACTGCTACGGTAATAGCTATGACTAACCCGACAGGCATTACACGTTGTGTAGAAGGTATGGGACCGAGGGGACCCGAGAGAAAATACCAGGTAAGCGTTTCTCTTCCTCCTTACTGGGATGAGGATTACGAGATTAGACCCAATAATGCTACAGCCCCAATTACTTTACATCCGGACGATGGGTTTGGGATAAATAAAGATGGGAATGTAATATCTACACCTTTAAAAGAGTTTTCTACAGTCACAGGTTCGAATTCAAATTCTGACTACACCATTGAAATGATTAAGCGTATGGATAAATATATAAATTATCATTATAATAACGAAGAAAACGCCCCTGCCTGTAATATTGACGCAACTGGACCCTATGGAGGCTATAAGGATCCTACGGGACAAGAAGATGATGTCTATGCCATTCGCAAGGACTGGAACAGCAGAAGTTGCTGGCTTTATCGAACCAGTGGCACTAAGTTAAATATTCCCTCAAAAAACCTCTTGTGGAGTATGGAAAGACATGTTTTCGGAAATACGCAAGGGACAGAGCCTATGCCAGAGTTGAAGCCCAAATTACTGCAATACCTAAGTGAATTTTTAGACGGCGAACAGGGGAAGAATAAAGCGTTTATATGGCATTTATTAGATGATCGCACCAATAAGGATGGATTGCTTTATAGCTCAGCAAGTACTCTCCCTGCTGGACCACCTTTCTCACATAAAGATAATCCCAGTGGCATACATGTATATACAGATGTGCATGAGGCTATACTGGAAACTAAATGGGATAATTATAGTATGCCTGATGAAACATGGCTTAGTTCCGACCTTTCAAATTCAACCGGAGACAATAACAGCAGGAAAATCGTTGCGGATGATAATGGCAACTTACATCTTGTTTTTGCATCTACGATGGGACATAACGGAGGGGGCGGGTCTGTAATACAATATGCAACAAGTACGGATAATGGACAAACTTGGCACGGGAAAAGAACTTTAGGGGATGGGAGATACCCCGCAATTGCAGTAAATGCAAATAACAGGATAAGTGTTTGTTGGATAGGGGTAGATAATCAATTGCATTATAGGGCCACTACAGATTTCTTGGATATAACTGATGGTGCCCTTATGTGGGGGAAAGACGTGGTATTACATTTTGTGTGGCAGAGCGAAGTTGGATTTTGTTATCAATCCCCCCCTGCCATTGCAGTAAAAGATAATGTAGTCCATATAGTAGCTCATTATGTTGCTTACACTGGTATATTTGTTAGCGTTATTATTCCTCGTCAATTCAATGTTTTAGATTATTTGAATAGTCCGACTTTTTTCCCAATAACAAATGGTCCTCTTTTGGATTATTGGGCTACATTACATAACACAGAAATTTCACATCCTTCAATTTCTTTGAATTATAACAACCCACATATATGTTGGGAAAGAGACGGTATAATAAAATATAAATACTGCATAGGAAGTAACTGGTATCCTACTAATCCAGCCACGATTTCAGACGTAGAGTCACATAATTCTTGTATAGGTATAAAAGGCGGGGAGGTGTTCATTGCATGGGAGACTGTAATTTCAGGAATGGCTGATATATTTGCAACACATTTTCCTGTGCCAAGCGGAAGCTCTCCTGTAATTAACAGAATAAATATAAGCAATAGTTCTGAAGATAGTAGATACCCGGTACTTGCCGAAGGGGAAAAGGTAGTCTGGCAGGAAGATGAAAAGATTTACTGGACAGATTTTAATGCGCTTATGAATAAGAACATTGATGTTCCTACTCCTTCTGTTTTGTATACTCCAATTAATGCTGTTCCTTGTTTCCCCCAGGTTTGTTTAAGTAATAAATACAAGACTTCAATACCCGAAGGATATGTCGGCACAATTAACCTTGTATGTACCGATGCGCCAGGGGGACCTGTGAATACTGAAAATCCCGGGCTTGGCAACTATTTCTTTAAAATAACATACTCCAGCCAGGATATTATAATTATAAACCACCCGGAAACATTTACAGGAATTTTAGAGGGCACTTTTCACTGGACCAGAGACACCTACCTTGCCGGTGACGTTACAATAGACACAGGCGCGACTTTAACGATTGACCCCGGTGTCAAAATCTATAGCATCCCATTCTACGACGACCAGCATTCAGGCGCAGATACAGGAAAAGCACAGTTAACAGTTAAAGGAACTCTTATTGCAAATTCAGTAACCTTTGTAGCGGATACCACTCATAACGACACGACCACAACAAACAGCTGGTATGGTATAGTTGTAGACAGCGGCGGCAGTGTTGAGCTTCACGGTTGCACCATACAGGACGCAAAATACGGCATCTATGCAAACGGAGGGTCGGTTGTTGCTATGAATAACTTAATTACAAACGACAGTATTGGAGTTTACGTCAACTCTAATGCAAATTTAGTCAGCTTAGGAAATATAGTAAATACAAGCACTTACGACGACGGTATGAACTCGTTTCTAAATAATATCTCGTGGAATCTCGTAAATACTGACACTTTGAATAATGTGTATTGTCAGGCGGATTATTGGGGTACATTCGATACTACTCAACTCAAGATTTACGGAAAAGCATCGTATATTCCATTTGGGAAAGACCTACTTGGCGCAAACTGGACTATTGCAAACGATACCACAATCTACGGCACTTACTGGAACGTAGGAACCTTCAAAATTAACAGCGGTAAGACGGCAAAAGTCGCCTCAAAATCAATCAATACTACCGGCTGGATTGCAATAGAAGCCGATAGTTTCGACATTCAAGGGACGTTCTCTGCAGATTCGGCGGGCTGGACAGCCGGTGAAGGTCCGGGAACTGGCGCTACAGGCGCTTCGGCATACGGAGCAGGCGGTGGATCATACGGTGGCAGAGCTGGGGCAGGAGGTTGCAATTTGCAGGGTGATACCAGTAAATACGGCGGTTATGCTTATGGTAATCTCGAAAATCCATGTGATATGGGAAGCGGTGGCGGAAACTCTGACGTAACTCTTGTATACAAAGGCGGAGCAGGTGGTGGAATTATAAGATTAATATCTTCAGGAACTATAAATGTAGCAGGAACAATCAAGAGTGATGGGAAAAATGGTGCCGGTTCAGGAACTAAAGCAGCTGGTGGTGGCTCAGGTGGTTCTGTATGGCTGCAAACCAACAAGTTAACCGGCTCAGGTTTAATAAGCGCAAAAGGTGGAAATGGCTCAAATGGAAGCAGTGCCGACGGCGGGGGCGGTTCAGGGGGCAGGCTGAATATCTGGTATAATCAATCTTCGTTTACGGGGAGGATTGATGTGTCGGGTGGACTTGCTTACGACAACGCTGGTTTCGGACAAATGGGAACGGCATTAATTCACCAGACGGATGATTCGGTAAAACTTGTTCTCTCGCCTATGCAAACACAAAGCTCTACTGACAGCAGGTTTGGGTTTACTAAAGGGATTGAATTCACGGATAAATATATAAGATTAACAAGTGGGGATACTATATTCGGAAACTGCAAAATGAGAGCGAAGGATTCGATTATAGTAAATGCCTCATCTTACATCATTGCGGACGAAAAAGGTTATCGTCACGGACAGGGAATAGGATACGGTCATTTTGGGAGTAGCTCGCATGGCGCAGGTGGAGCGGGATTTGGAAATCTTGGAGGTCACGGGTCTTACTATACACAAGGTGGAATCGGAGACGGCGGAATAATGTATGGCGATTCTTTAATGACTGATTTGACAATAAACGAGTTAGGGAGCGGCGGAGGCGATTTTGCAGACATCAGCGGTTACAGGCACGGCGGGGGAAATGGAGGTGGATTAATAGAATTGCAGTGTACGGATACAAGTGCGGGAACGATTGTCCTAAACGGAACGTTATCCGTAAACGGAAGCAACGGAACGTCACAGAGCGGATATGCAGGCGGTGGAGCCAGCGGTGGAGCGGTTTTATTATTCGCAAAATACCTGCAAGGCACAGGAATAATCAATGCGACCGGTGGAAATGGCGGAACGATATCAAACTGCAAAGCTGGCGGTGGAGCGGGTGGACGGGTGATATTCTACACGGACAGCCCGGACAGCACATACTCAATTTCAGTATCGGTGGCGGGAGGAGATTCCGGAGGAACTGGCTCAACACCGGGAGGAATTGGAACATTTGTACGGACTGTGCTTCCTTCAGAATTTACACCTGTATCTTATGTGAATAAAGCAGGATTGCCATTTGTGTTTAAGATGTTCCAGAATTATCCGAATCCGTTCAGGAATAAGACGACTATAAAGTATCAGATACCTGTAACGAGTAAAGTATCGCTAATGATTTATGATTTAACGGGAAGGTGTGTAAAGGCGTTAGTCAACGAAGAACAGGTGCCTGGATATTACAAAGCAGAACTGAATTCGAAAGACTATCCGACGGGAATATACTTTGCGAAGTTTAAGGCTGGCGAATACAAAGAGACAAAGAAACTCATATTGATGAAGTAAAACCCTGAACAATAAAAAGCCATTTCTGTTTTTCAGAGATGGCTTTTTATTGTTGTATTTTCTTACTCTCTGACAATAACAAATACTTGACAATTATATAATAAGTCAATATTTTACTAAAATGCGAGTTTTGGTTACAGGTGGAGCCGGTTTTATTGGAAGTAATGTCGCTAATAGGTTAATCGGTAATGGCAACGAGGTAATTGTGTTTGATAATTTATCAAGACGCGGCTCGGAATTAAACTTGAAATGGTTAAAAAAGAACGGAAAATTTACTTTCATTAAAGGCGACACCAGAGATAAAAAAGCAGTAAATAATGTATTCAAAAAGTATTCTCCTATAGATACAGTATTTCACTTCGCAGCGCAAACAGCAGTGACAACTTCCGTAATTAATCCCGCAGAAGATTTTGAGATAAATGCAATGGGAACATTTAATTTGCTTGAAGCTTGCAGAAAAGAAGAAAATAAACCATTGGTTGTTTTTTCATCTACTAACAAAGTATACGGTAAACTTGAAAATACTAGTTTGGTAGAAAAATCAAAACGATACGAAGCTAAAAACTTAAAAAATGGTATAAATGAATCTACAAAATTGGATTTTTATTCGCCTTATGGGTGTTCTAAGGGATGTGCAGACCAATATGTCAGAGATTATTCAAGAATGTATGACTTGCCAACAATAGTATTCAGAATGTCTTGTATATACGGGGAAAGACAATTTGGAGTGGAAGACCAGGGATGGGTTGCATGGTTCATAATAACGGCTATAAGAAATAGACAATTAACAATTTACGGCAACGGCAAACAAATAAGAGATATCCTTTTTATTGAAGATTATGTTAATTTATGTATGTCTGCTGTGAAAAATAAAGATAAAATAAAAGGAAAAGTATATAATATCGGTGGCGGGAAAGAAAATACTATATCACTTTTAGAGTTAATAGATACGATAGAAGATAAATTAGGTAAAAAAATAAAATGTAAATTTAGTGACCCAAGACCGGGAGACCAGTTATTTTATGTTTCGGATACCACTAAAGCAAAGCAAGATATGAAGTGGAAACCAAATGTTAATGTTGCCAAAGGAGTCCATCGGCTTTATCAATGGCTAATAGAACATAAAAAGGAAATAGAAAGCGTTTTGCCTTAAAAAATGCGGATTTTATTTGTTATCCCGGTATATACAGATAAAATTGGGGGCAGGGAAAGGTATTTGTATAAGATTTCCGAAGAATTGTCAAAAGAGTATGATGTGGAAGTAGTAACGAGATTTGATATCCCCCTTGATTATTTTGCTTCAAGCAATAGATTTTTGGCGAGTTCAAAAAATAAAACTTATTTCAACGGTAAAATTAAAGTCAATGTTATAGGGATAAGTTTTTTTGAAAAAATATGGCTTTTGCCTGTATATAAATTGTATTTTAACTTAAAAACTCAGAAAATTGCAAAGTGGCTGTATAATAAAGTATGGGTAAAGAAAATTATTCCTTTTGTAAAATCGGCGGATGTTGTTGAATATCACGGAACAGGACAAGAACTCCTTAGTTTTGGCGTATTAGAATCTTGCAGGATACTTAATAAACCATTTATAGTTTTACCACATAGTCATCCCGGAAGTTGGGGGGATTGGGGTATTGATATTAAACTTTATAAGTCTGCAGATAGAATAATAGTAAATAGCGAATCTGAAAAACAATTTATGGTATCAAAAGAAATATTAGCAGAAAAAATAAGAGTTATATATGGTGCGCCAATTATTGAAACTAAAACCTGCCACAGTGAGGATGGAAAATATTTCAGGAAAAAATATAATATTACAGGAGATATGATATTGTTTGTTGGTAGAAAGATAAAAGGCAAGGGATATGTTTCATTGATTAAAGCAATGGATTTAGTATGGAAAAATAATCCCGAAACTTATTTTGTATTTATCGGTAGTGGAGAGTCTATATATTCACTAAAAGATAAAAGAGTAATTGAACTTGGATGGTGCGATGAGTTTGAAAAAATAAGTGCGTATAAGGCTTGTGATATATTTTGTATGCCTTCTTATGAAGAAGCATTCGGGATTGTTTATACTGAGGCGTGGATGTTTGGCAAACCTGTAATTGGCGGAAATATCCCGGCGTTAAAAGAGGTAATATCCGAAGGAGTAGACGGATTGCTTGTTAAACAGGACCCGGAAGATATTGCAGCAGCGATATTAAAATTATTAAATGATAAGTCTTTAAGAGATAAAATGGGAATAGCGGGCAAGAAAAAAGTGGACGAAAAATTTAATTGGAATAAAGTTACTGGGGATATAAAAAGCTTATATAATAGTTTAACCTAAATGTACGATTTAAGTTTAATAATTGCATGTTATAATGAAGAACAAATATTTGTAAAAAATGTATCTGAGATTATAGAAATTTTAGATAAAACAAATCTGAATTATGAAATTATATTTGTTGATGATTGTAGTAAAGATAGAACAAGAGAAAAAATAGAAGAAATAATGTTAACGTATAAGGATAAAAATTTACAAAAAATATTTCATAAGGAAAATATAGGACGTGGGGGCGCGGTAAAAGATGGAATTAGAATAGCTAAAGGAAAAACAACGGGATATGTAGATGTTGACTTGGAAGTAAGTGCTGAGTATATTCCTGAGTTTGTAAATGCAATAAAGAAAGGATATGATATAGCTGTAGCCCATAGAAATTACAAATTTCAAATTAAGTCAATAGATAGATGGATATTAACTAAAGGATATCATTTATTGGTAGAAATTATTTTGGGACTCCCATACAAAGATACTGAAGCCGGGTATAAGTTTTTTGATACTAATAAGATAATGCCTATGATTGATGAAACAGATGATATGCAATGGTTTTGGGATACGGAATTTATGGCTAGAGCATATTTACATAACTATAAAGTAAAAGAAATCCCCTGCATATTTATTAGAAAATATGAAAAACAATCTACAGTTAGAACTTTTTATGATTCACTTCATTTTTTTATAAAATTGCTTAAATTTAAAGAATTTTGATTACTAAAAGGCAAATTATGAAAGCTTTGGAAGAAATAGGTATTAAGAAAGGAATAAAGTATGTTTTTACTACTATTGCAGTATGTATCTTAAAATTAATGATTTTTTCGCCTTGTAGAATATTCTTTTTAAGGCTATTAGGGGTTAAAATAGGCAAACATTGCGTTATTAATTCAATTAAATTTTTTAATTGCTATAGAAGAGGATTTCGAGGCTTAAATATCGGGAATGAGTGTTTTTTGGGTGAGGATATTATGATTGATCTGGCAAACGAAGTTCATATAGGTGATAAAGTTAGTATTGGCGCGAGAGTGATGATAATGACTCATATTAATGTTGGATATAAAGATCATCCATTACAAAAGTTTTTCCCCTGTTCTTCAAAACCTGTTATAATAAAATCAGGTTCATTTATCGGTGTCAATTCAACAATCCTTTCCGGTGTGGAGATTGGAGAATGTGCTTTTATAGGAGCTTGTAGTATGATAAGTAAAAATGTTGAATCATATACTATGGTTGCCGGGATACCGGCAAAAACAATCCGGACTCTTTCCGATTAATAAAAATATAGCTGTTAGTTAACCAAAATATATCCTTGCTATATGAGAAACTATAAAAAACAACATTACGAATTATTTTTTTTGATACTTATTCTTGCCGGAGCTTTTATTTTACGATTGTGGGGTGTAAATTTTGGACTGCCCGGATTATTCCATTTAGATGAAAGAATATTTCCGGTCGACGCCTTTTATAGATTATCGCATAAAGGACAAATTCCTTTTGTCCATCATTCTTATCCTTATGGTGATTTAATCCCTAATATGCTTGCCGTATTCTATGGAATATATTATTTAATCTTAAAACTTATAAAAATAGTTCACACTCCTTTTGATTTTTTGGTGTTTTATATTAGAAACCCGTCAAGTGTATATTTAATTGGAAGAATGTTGTTTGTTCTCTCGTCAACTGCCAGTGTTTTTGTTCTATATTTAATAGGAAAAAGGCTTTGCAATAAAACGGTTGGTTTTCTCTCTGCTTTTTTTCTCGCTTTTAATTTCTTATCAGTTCAACAGGCGAAATTTATGAAAGGCGATACTTTGGGGACTTTGCTGATGTTGATTTCAGTTTATTTTTGCTTTCCCCAAAAAGATGAAGAGGATGTTAATGGACAAATAAAACATAAAAAGTATATTCTTACAGGTATATTTGCCGGACTTGCAATAGCTGCAAGGTTTACTTTAGTTGTTTATTTGATTGTTCCCGTAATTGTTTTTCTTATGGATAAGAAAATATTATTTGCTAACAAAATTAAAAATTGTTTAATTTTTATCCTTTGCAGTATATCTACATTTTTGATATTAACTCCTTCTGTGATTTTTAGATGTTATATATTTTTTATTAATATGCTTAGTCTTGGAATACAAGTTGGGGAAGCGTCAAAAAGTATAAATTCTAACTCTGCATGGATGATACATATGGATAATGGAATCGGAATACCCTTGGCAATAATTGGAATTTTAGGAATGTTATATTCGTTATATAAAAAAGAGAATATCAGCCTGATTGTATTTGTAGTCCTTTTTGGAAGCGCTGTTTTTAATCTTGCTACTCCCTCGTGGCATGCAATTGCTATAATTCCTTTTATTGTTTTCTTTGCGGCTAAGTTTATATATGAGATTAGTATCATAATTTGTAAAAAGAAACCAAAAACGAGACATTTTTTTCTTGCCGTTGTAAGTATATTAGTTGTAATTCCGCCGTTATTGAATGTATTAAAATATAATTATTTGATAAGCTGCCCGGATACAAGAAATTTAGCTAAAGAATTTATTGAAAAAACGATTCCTCCGGGAAGCAAGATAGTATCTGAAGGAATGGAATATTTTGAACAAACTTCTATTCTGGGGGTTCCTATAAATAAAAGTAAAAAACAATTGCAGGAACAATTTGATAAGGTAAAAAAAGAAGGTTTTGGAGGTGCTCTTGTTCTCGCAGAAATCAAGGGGCAAAAGGAACCGAGCTATACACTGGAGAATATTTTAATTTTGGAAGATCCTCCTTATAAAAATGAAAAATATGATACTACAGTTGAAATTTATTTAGAGCACAATATAGATTATTTGATTATGAGTAGCTGGGTAAGAGACTGTAGTTGGAATTATAGTAAGTATATTATGCCGGAAAAATTTGCAATTTCACTGGAAAAAGAATATGAGATTATAAAAGAATTCAAGCCTAATCCGGTCTTTGATTGGGATTATTATTGTTTTTCAAAAATAGATTATAACGCTCTATCTAAAGTAGCAATATGGCATAGAAAGATTATTGGTGGACCAATTATAAAAATATATAAGAAAAGAATCTCTCCTTTACCTATTTGTCAAACAGACAGAAAATGAATCTCCATAAAGAAAAACAAAGTATATTACTGCTCTCATTTATTATTTTAATAGCTTTTGTTTTAAGAATATGGGAATTTAATTTTGGTTTACCAAGTTTATTCCACTATGATGAAAGACTTTTCCCTGTAGATGCTTTTTATAGGTTGTCTCATAAAGGACAAGCTTCCCCTACTTATCATTTTTATGCTTATGGCGATTTAATTCCTAATATACTTGCCGTATTCTATGGTATATATTATTTAATCTTAAAATTTATAAAAATAGTTTATACTCCTTTTGATTTTCTGGTACTTTATGCAAGAGACCCATCAAGTGTATATCTGATTGGCAGAATGCTATTTGTTCTTTCATCAAGCATTAGTGTTTTTGTTCTATATTTAATAGGAAAGAGACTTTACAATAAAACAGTAGGACTCCTCTCTGCTTTTTTCTTTACGTTTAGCTTTTTAGCTGTTCAACAGGCAAAATTTATGAAGGAGGATGCTTTAGGAATTTTAATGATGTTGATTTCAGTTTATTTTTGCTTTTCCCAAAAAGATGAAGAGGATGTTAATGGACGAATAAAACGTAAAAAGTATATTCTTACAGGTATATTTGCCGGTCTTGCAATAGCGGCAAGATTCACTTTGGTTATTTATTTAATTACTCCTGCAATCGTTTTTCTTATGGAGAAAAAAATATTATTTACTAATAGAATTAAAAATTGCTTAACCTTTATCCTGTGCAGTGTAACTACATTCTTGGCGTTAACGCCTTCGGCAATATTTAGTTTTGATAAGTTTACGAATACAATATTTGGTCTTGGAACTCGATTTAGTGTGTCAAGAAGTGTAAGTATACAACCTAATTGGTTAATTTATTTGACAGAGCATATAAAAAATGGAATTGGAATGCCATTAGAAATAGTTGGAATTTTAGGAATATTATATTCATTATATAAAAAAGAGAATGTTAGTTTTATTGTATTCATAATTCTTTTTTGGGGTGCCATTTTAAATCTTGGGACTTGTCCATGGTATGCAATTGCTATAATTCCTTTTATTGTTTTCTTTGCGGCTAAGTTTATATATGAGATTAGTATCATAATTTGTAAAAAGAAACCAAAAACGAGACATTTTTTTATTGCTGTTGTAAGTATATTAGTCGTAATTCCGCCGTTATTGAATGTATTAAAATATAATTATTTGATAAGCTGCCCGGATACAAGAAATTTAGCTAAAGAATTTATTGAAAAAACAATCCCTCCTGAGAGCAAGATAGTGTCTGAAGGAATGGAATATTTTGACCAAACTTCCATTGTGGGAGTTCCTTTACATAAAAGCAATAAACAATTCAAGGAACAATTTGAGAGAGCAAGCAAACAAAATGTAAACGGAATCTTTTTACTTGCAATGATTAAAGGGCAGAAAGACCCTAGGTATATATTGGAAAATGTTTCTGTTTTAGAAAAACCCCCTTATATTGGTGGATATGTTACTACCGTGAAGATTTATACTCAAAACGAAGTGGATTATTTAATCACAACCAGCTGGGTTAGAGGAAGAGAAGAAGGAGATACGATGCCGGATGAATTTAGAAAGTCTTTTGAAAAAGACCGTATATTTATAAAAGAATTTGTTCCTAATCCTGTTTTTAAATGGGATTATTATTGTTTTAAAGTAGATTATAATGCTCTTTCAAAAGTCTCGATATTTGATAAAAATATTACAGGTGGACCTATTATAAGGATATATAAATTAAAGAAACCTTTAGAGAGTGTTGAATTACGGGAATAGAATTACTTTAGCGGCAGTTTTGTTTAGCATTTCAGAAAATCCCTTGTCAAATTCTTCAAGCTTGAGCTTATGCGTAATTACAGGCGAGATATCAAGTTTTTTGTATGCAAGGAGGTTTCTTACTTTGAACCACGTATCAAACATCAGTCTTCCGCTTATTCCGTAAATGGTAACCCCTTTAAATATTATACTGTTGTAATCTATAGTGATTGTCCCCGGTGTAATTCCGAAAGCAGAGAATCTTCCCCCTCTGCGGACTGCTTTTATCGCGAGTTCAATTGTTTTGGGCGAACCTGCCATATCAAGGACGACGTCTGCCCCTATACCTTTTGTTTCGTCTAATATTCTTTTTAAAGGGTCTTCATTCTTTGGATTAATACAAATGTCCGCTCCCATTTTTTTTGCAATGTCAAGCCTGAATTGCTCGACTTCTACGACTATCACTTGCGCTGCGCCTGCTACTTTTGCCACTCCCGTTGAAAATAAACCTGTTGGTCCTGCACCAAGAATAACGACGGTTTTGGCGGTGACAGGTTCAACTAACGTGCAGTACACTGCATTTCCAATCGGTTCCTGTACTGAGGCAAATTCAGGTGGTATGGATTTATCGTTTTTCCATATTACACTTTCCGGGACCGTAATATACTCCGCAAAACAACCGTCACAATCTACTCCAAGTATTTTGACGTTATGACATATATGCATCTGTCCTGTCATACATTGGATACATCCTCCGCATGGGATATGAGTTTCTGCGGATACGTAATCCCCTACTTTTATATTTTTTACGCAAGACCCAACTTCTACTACTTCACCTGCAAATTCATGCCCCATCGTTTGCGGTAAGTTTTTTATTCTGTTCTGTGCCCATTCATTCCAACTGTAAATATGAACGTCTGTCCCGCATATGGAAGTAGCTTTTACTTTAACTAACACCTCATACGAAGAGGGTTTAGGTGCTTCAATATCTACAAGTGTTGCCCCTAGTTGGGGACTTATTTTACGGATTGATTTCATTTTCATAAAGAGGAAATTAATACAATTCATATAAATGTCAAGTCAGAAATAGTAAAAAATGTTTTACTCTTGACATAGCTTTGTTTTACAATAAAATCCTATACTTATATGAAAACGTTCTGGCTTGTAGACGGGCATTCTATTGCTTACCGTTCTTATTTCGCTTTTATGCACAATCCCCTCAGAAATTCTAAAGGAGAAAATACTTCTGCCGTATTTGGGTTTATTAATTCGTTGGTTAAATTGTTAACCGAGAAAAAACCGGAATATATGTTTGTTGCGTTTGATGCTCCGCATCCTACTTTTCGTCACGAGCAGTTTAAGGATTATAAAATTCAGAGACCTCCGACGCCGTCGGATTTATCTTCCCAGTTTCCGATAATAAAAAACGTCGTAGAAATAATGGGCGTTACGCTTATTGAAAAACCCGGCGTAGAAGCAGATGATATTATCGGTACTATTGCAATAGCGGCAAGAGATAAAGGATTTGAGGTTACGATATTTGCGGACGACAAGGATTTCCTGCAATTGGAGTCGCAGGGGATAAAAATTTTGAGCGCAAGGACTTTTGAGTTTGTACACTGCGAAGAAAAATTAGGTATCCCGCCTGCTTTGGTTCCGGATTACCTTGCGCTTACAGGAGACTCGATAGATAATATTCCGGGCGTGTATGGGATAGGTCCGAAAAATGCGCAAAAACTTATAACGGAAATAGGCGGGCTGGATAAAATATACGAGAATATACCTTCTGTAAAGGGTGAAAAAATAAAAGAATCACTGGTGAAAAATAAAGATAATGCATATATGTCAAAGATGCTTGCTACTATCAAGACTGATGTTGATGTCGGGATTGATATTTCCGAAATGACGGTAAAGGAAACAAATAAAGAAAATTTGTTCAATATTTTGAGAGAGTTGGAGTTTTATTCGCTTGTTAAAAAATTGATTCCTGATAGTTTTGAAGTTGCAAACAAAGATAATACCGTCAAAGGTAAAACAAAAGTTGCAACAAGTAAGGAAGAACAGTCAACTTTGTCTATCTTTTCACAGATTCCGCAGAAACAAGAAAATCCGGAATCTGTTTTGGAAACGGACTGGGATAGTTTCTTGGAAGGTATCGGGGGAAAAGTTAGTGTAGCTTTTAAGGACAATGGTTTTGCATTGGGAACGGATAAAGAGAAAATTGTTTTTTCTGATGGTTCCGACAAGAAAGAGAATCTCGAAAAGCTTAATTCTATTATCAATAATGAGGATATTGAAAAAATTACGGCAGACAGCAAGTATTTGTTTCATAATTTCCGTGTAAAGGGAAAAGTTTTTGACATAGGATTAGCCGGGTATTTGCTGGAACCCGGTGTGAAAGAACCTTCGCTTGAAGCTATGAGTATTAAATGGCTTGGGAAAACGCTGGTAAGTTCGGATGAAATAGATTATCTTGGTAAAAGCGTAGACGTATGCACTAAAGCGTATCCGGTTTTGAAAGCTAAACTTGAAGAAGAGGGGTTGAATACTATATACAATGATATGGAACTCCCATTAGCAAGAATTCTTGCCGGGATGGAGGAAAAGGGAGTTCTTATAGATAAAAAATATTTTGCCGATGAATCCGAAAAGTTGGGTAAAAGAATCAATAAAATAGAAGAATCAATATATGAGGATGTGGGGGAGAGGTTTAACTTGAGGTCTCCTTCACAGTTAAGTAAAATTCTTTTTGAGAAATTGAATTTACCTAAATCAAAACATAAAAAGACGCATTATTCTACTGAACAGGATGTTTTGGATGAACTGGCAAAGATACATCCTTTGCCGAAAAAAATATTAGAATATCGTGAATTGTTCAAATTAAAATCTACATATATTGATACTCTGCCTGTATTGGCAGATGAAAACAGTAGAGTGCATACGATATGGCAGCAAACGGGTACTATAACGGGAAGGTTGTCATCAAAAGACCCGAATCTACAAAATATACCGGATATGGAGATAAAACAGGGATTTATTGCTCCTGAAGGATATGTTATAATGGATGCGGATTATTCTCAAATAGAATTGAGGATACTTGCAGGTGTTTCAAAAGATGATATTCTTTTAGAAGCATTTAAAAATAATGAAGACATTCACAGGAAAACGGCAGGATTGATATTTAATGTTCCGGAAGAGCAGATTAACCAAACACAGAGGGATATAGCGAAAGTGGTTAATTTTGGAATTGTATATGGAATGGGACCTTTTGGATTGGCGCAGAGGCTGAACATTCTTCCTGAAGAAGCTTTAACTTTTATAACGTCTTATTTTCTTACCTATCCGGGTGTAAAAAACTGGATAGATAAACAAATAGAAAATGCAAAGAAAAACGGTTATGTTGAGACTATTCTTGGGCGAAAAAGGTGGTTGCCGAATATAGGTTCGGAAAAAGGCAGGAGCAAAGAGTTTGAGGAACGGGTGGCAATAAATGCTCCATTACAGGGAACGGCGGCAGATATGATAAAAATAGCAATGATAAAAATTCAACCGCAATTAAAAGATTTCAATGCGAATATAATAATGCAGGTTCACGACGAATTAGTATTGGAAGTGCCTGAAGATAAGGTAAAGGAAGTACAATCATTGGTAAAATATGAAATGGAAAACGCGTTAGATATAGGTGTGCCGGTAGTAGTAGGAATTGGTGTAGGTAAAGACTGGCATTCTGCACACCCTTAGGCAAAATTAAAAATTAAAATGCAAAAATTAAATAGCGTAAAAAGAATATTTTTTCCGTATGCAAAGTTATTTGGAATATAATTTTAACATTCAGATTTATAATTTAAGCTTGCCTGTTTTTTTATTTTTGATATTTACATTTTAATATTTGATTTGATGTGATATGATTATTGGCGTGACAGGTGATATAGGGACAGGGAAGTCCACAGTTACTAAGTTCTTGAGATGATTTAGCAAGGGTATTCGGATTTGGAAAATACGGCTTGACTAAACGATGTTTATTAATAAAATATTTCTAATTTGAAAATATGAAAAAGAATAAACAGATTGCCCAACAAAACAGTTTTACTGAATTTCTACTCTACACTACACCAAACGGCAAAGTGAAAGTGGAGATATTTTTGCGTGACGAAACCTTATGGCTGACGCAAAAGAGAATGGCAGATTTGTTTGGTGTTGGTATTCCGGCTATCAATAAGCATCTCAAAAACATCTTTGAAAATGGTGAATTACAAGAAGATTCAGTTATTTCCATTTTGGAAACAACTGCCAAAGACGGAAAAAAATATTCTACTAAATTCTACAATCTTGACGCTATCATTTCCGTTGGTTACCGTGTTAATTCAAGACAGGCAACACTCTTTCGCATCTGGGCGACCCAGGTTCTAAAAGAGTATATTATTAAAGGCTTTGCTATGGATGATGAGCGGTTGAAAACCCCCGGTAACATCTTTGGTAAAGATTATTTTGAAGAGCAACTGGCGCGAATCAGGAATATTCGCAGCAGTGAGAGAAGATTTTACCAGAAAATTACTGATATTTACTCGCAATGCAGTGCTGATTATAATCCGGATGAAGAAATCACTCGACAATTTTTTGCTACAGTTCAGAACAAACTTCATTTTGCAATAAGCGGTCAAACTGCGGCAGAAATTATTTATCAAAGGGTAGGAAGTGAAAAAAATAATATGGGGCTCACAGTATGGAAAAACGCACCCAAAGGAGACATTAGAAAAACCGATGTCAGCATTGCTAAAAATTATTTAAATGAAAAAGAACTGGACGAACTTAATAGAATCGTAACAATGTATCTTGATTATGCAGAAATGCAGGCGAAAAAGGGTGTCGTTATGTATATGAAAGATTGGGTAGAGAAACTGGATGCTTTTTTACAGTTCAACGGAAAAGAAATTCTGCAAGACAGCGGTAAAATCAGCCACGAAGTTGCGATAGCTTTAGCAGAGAGCGAATATGAAAAGTATATGGTTGTTCAAAATAAAATACTTGAATCCGACTTTGACCGCGAAGTAAAAAAGTTATTAGACTCTAAAAATAAACTTACTCCGTTAGATAAGAAAAATAAAAAATAATTTATACATATCTACAAATGGAGTGGAAAAAGTAGAAGAATGCGTTTTTTGGATAAGAAGGCTTTTGGAATATGTTTTTAATAAACAGATTTATAATTTAAGTTTGTCTGTTTTTTATTTTTGATATTTAATATTTGATTTTTGATTTGGAGTAATATGATTATTGGCGTGACAGGTGATATAGGGACAGGAAAATCCACAGTTGCTAAGTTTTTAAAAGAATTTAGCAAGGGTGAAATCATAAATGTAGACAAACTTGGATGGGAAATCCTTGAAAAAAAGAAAGCAAAACTTATAGATACGTTTGGTGAGAAAATAATAACAAGAGGCAAAATAGACAGGAAAAAATTGGGAAAAATAGTTTTTAATGACAAAAATAAATTGCAATTATTAAATTCCATTATTCATCCTTTACTTGTAAAAGAATTGAAAAATCGTATTCTGAAAATACCTGATGATATCCTTAAAATAGTAGATTGTGCGTTGGTATATCAATGGGAAATAGAGGAATGGTTTGATAGGCTTATTGTTGTAACGTCAAGTTATGAGAGCAGGCAAAAGAGGACAAAAAGATTAAAGTATAACAAAGAAATTATAGATAATATTATGAAATCACAGATAGTTAATTATGGTCAGGATAAGTGTGATAAACTTGTAGATATAATCATTGAGAATAACTCGAGTTTAAGTGCTTTGAGAGCTAAGGTAAAAAAAGTATGGGTATCATTATTATTAGCAATAGGGCAGTGACAAATTGAAACAATATCTTTGAAATTTAATTGACAAGTATAAAAAAAGAGTTACTTAAAATGGAGTTTTATAACATATTATAAATTAATAAAGGGGGGAAGGATGTTGAAGTTTTTTTGTGCGGTTTCAGCCGTTTTATTTGTGGCCGGTTGTTCTTCTAACCTGCCTGATGTCCAGGTTAAAACTGTGGACAAAATGCAGGTTTTATTTGTCGAGAAACAGGGAAATTTTTCCGATATAGGAAATGCGATGGGAATGCTTTTCCAGTATGCAGGAACAAATGGTATTCAATATGCAGGAGCGCCTTTTGGAGTTTATTATGATGATCCCAAAAAGGTGGCGCCGGAAAAATGCAGATACGATGTATGCGTCCCGATAGTTCCGGTAGCAGATAGTATTGCAGGAAAAATTACCGGGGATATAAAGATAAAAGAAATACCTGCGATAGAAGTGGCTTTTCTTTTACATAAAGGTGCGTATAGCAAAGTTGGACCTTCATGGGGCGGATTATTCAAATGGATATTTAGGAACGGATATAAACCTGACGGCCCGGGAAGAGAATTTTATTTGAATTCTCCTCAAGAAGTACCTGAAGATTCACTTTTAACAGAAATACAAATACCGGTAAAAAAATAAGATAATTCTATCCCGCTATAACACTTAATTTGATTGTTGTAGCGGGATTCTTTTATATCCGTGTATATCAATGTCGTTGAAAAACAGATTGACTTTTTGGTGGTATGAGGTATTAAAGAAAATATAAGTAGAGTATTCTATAATTGATTAAAACAATAACACTAGGAGGTAAAGATGTGTGAACTTACGGATGCCAATTTTAATGAAGGGATAAAAGATTCAAAACTTGCAGTATTGGTAGATTTTTGGGCGCCTTGGTGTGGCTCGTGCAGGATGATTGCTCCGATAGTAGAAAAAATCGCTAAGGAATACGAAGGGAAAATTAAAATATGTAAAGCTAATGTAGATGATAGCCCTAATGTATCGGAGACTTATGGAATAAGAAGCATACCGACATTGATTATTTTTAAGGATGGAAAACTTGTGGAACAAATGGTTGGAGCAATGCCCGAAGAAGATTTAAAAAATAAAATAGCTCCATACTTAGTAAACTGTTAACAATAAACGCGTAACGGAAAGATTAGAAAATATGAATATAAGTTTTTTTGAAGAGTTCCCTACGGAGGAGAACCTTGGAAAAATCAAACTTATTCCTAAGTCTTTTAATACTAAAATCTATATAGTATCCCATAGTTTAAGCGAGTTTCGTGGTTTTGAGGAAAAATTAAAAATTCCGCTTGTTTACTGGCCTGTTCTGGAAAATAAAGAAGGTTACTGGATTTCTCCATTTACAAAAAGAAGAGCATTACAAAGAGTTTTAAATGAAGTCAGAAACGAAAAGATTGAACTTATGTTGGATTTAGAAAACCCTACACACGCAAAACATCTGTATTTTACGGAATCATTAAACTTTTTTAGAAATAAAAGATTTATAAAAGAGTTTGTAGATACGAATGGTCATAAGCTTGTGCTTATTGAGTTGCCTGGGATAGAAAAACGTTTGAAATTTTGGGGACTTACTTATGAAAGCGAAACCGCAGCCGTTGCCAAAATGGTATATACGAGTCTAATAGGAAAACTGGACAGAAAAGGAATGGTTGAAAAACTGCGACATTTCTGTGAAGTTGGAGTAAAAAAATACGGGAACAGATTTAAAATGGGATTAGGCTGTACGGCTATCGGGGTTGGTGGTTCAGAACCAATTCTTACACCCGATGAATTTGAAGAAGATTTGAAAATAGTAAAAGAATTCGGAGTAAACGAGGTAATAATATTTAGGTTAGGCGGACTGAACGAAGAATATGTAAAAAGATGCAGGAAGGTAATTGAAAGTTAAATTGCGGTTATTTGTTCGTAAGCGTAATTAGTATTTAGAAGTAGCTGTTCGCTGAATGATTTCCCGATTAATTGGACTCCTACAGGCAATCCATTATTTTCTCCGCATTTGAAAGATATTGCCGGCAAACCTGCAAGGTTTACACTAACCGTAAAAATATCACTCAAATACATTTGTAAAGGATTGGTTATTCGTTCTCCGATTTTGAACGGTAATGTTGGTGTTGCGGGAGTTAAGATAATATCAACTTTCTTAAAAGCGGTTTCAAAGTCTGATGCTATAAGATTCCTTACTTTGCAGGCTTTATTATAGTATTCATCATAATATCCTGATTGTAGACCAAAAGTTCCCAGCATTATTCGTCTTTTGACTTCTTTCCCAAAACCCTGTTCTTTTGTAAATTCATACATTGTTTTTAAGTTTTCCGATTCCGGGATTCTATAACCATATTTTACGCCATCATATCTTGCAAGATTTGAAGAAGCTTCTGCTGTTGCGATTAGATAATAAATGGCAATAGCATATTCGGTATTAGGTAAAGAAATATCATACAATACGGCTCCCGACTGTTCCATAAGTTTGGCTGTAGAGAGAATTTTCTCTTTAATTTCAGGGGCTATTCCTTCAACAAAATATTCTTTTGGAATACCGATTTTTAGATTTTTAATTTCAGGATTTAGATTGTTGAAATATTGTCCTGTTTGTTTAGAATTACGACTGGTTGAGTCTTTTGGGTCTTCTCCTGCGATAGCATCAAGAAGGATAGCAGAATCTTTTGCGCAACGAGTAATTGGACCTATCTGGTCTAAAGAAGAAGCAAAAGCTATAAGTCCATATCTTGATACTAGTCCATATGTTGGTTTTAATCCAACGACTCCACAAAATGCAGCGGGTTGCCTGATTGAGCCGCCTGTATCCGAACCAAGAGCACAAATTGATTCGTTTGCTTTTACGCTGGAGGCAGAACCACCTGAAGAACCGCCGGGAACAAGGTTTGGATTGTAAGGGTTAAGAGTAGGATTAAAGGCAGAGTTTTCGGTAGAGGAGCCCATTGCGAATTCATCAAGGTTTGTTTTGCCTACAAATATGGCATTAAGAGATTCTAATTTGTCTATTACGGTTGCGTTATAGGGAGGGATAAAGTCTTTAAGTATTTTGGAACCGCAGGTTGTAGGGAAGTTACGAATACATATATTATCTTTTATTGCAATGGGAATTCCGGTTAAGAGATGGTTGAAATCAGAATTTTTATCAAGGAAAGAAGCTTTTTCTAATGCGGATTCTTCCATAAGAGTGATGTATGAATTTAGTTTACTTTTATGGATATTATTAAATGCCTCAGTAATAAGTTCTGTGCAGGTTATTTCACGAGTTTTAAGTTTTTGGTGAAGTGTGGAAATATCAGTATTTAGTAACCCGTTCATATTATTCCGGCTTTAAATTTGCTCTTTATTGACCATTTTATCAATTGTCAGCATATAAGAATTTAGTAGGAATTTAAACTGGGCAATAAACTCGGAATGTTCGTTTTTCAATGAGGATATTTCAGCGAGAATAGCTTGTTTTTCGGAATTGGCCATTTCAAGAATTGAATTAGCTTCTTCTTTGGCTTTATTGAGCATATCCTGTATTTCATTAGATATGTTTTCCTGGTATTGAGCTTTCTGTTTATATTTTTTTAATTCTTCAACGAGGTTATTTTTTTCGATTATAAGTTCTTCAAAAGTTTGTGCTACGGATTCAATACAAGACGTGACTTCTTTTGGATCAAAACCATGCATTGTTTTTTTGAATTCAATATTTTTTAATTCTACGGGTGTGATTTTCATAATTCCTCCATTCACCGATTTAACGGGATAATAATTATAAAAATAAGAAAAGTTTAGAGTTGGAAAGTTTGTGTAAGTTTACTAATTTATTGCGTTTCATAATTAGGAGGTTCTTTGGTTATGATTATGTCGTGAGGATGAGATTCTTTTAATCCTGCGGATGTTATTTTTATGAACTCTTTGGTTTTCCATAACGTTTTAATATCTTTTGCTCCGCAGTATCCCATTCCTGCTTTAATTCCTCCTACAAGTTGATATATGATTTCGGAAACTTTTCCCCTGTAAGCGACTCTACCTTCAACGCCTTCGGGAACGAATTTTTTTGCTTTTTCCTGGAAATATCTATCACTCGAGCCTTTTTCCATAGCTCCTATTGAGCCCATTGCCCTGTATTGTTTATATCTTTTCCCTTCATATACGATTGTTTCTCCCGGGGCTTCATCAGTTCCGGCAAGAACATTTCCCATCATACAGGTTGATGCTCCAGAGGCAAGGGCTTTTACCATATCTCCGGACCATCTTATTCCGCCGTCTGCAATTATTGGAACATTAGAAGCGGATGCACAGTCAATGATTGCCGTGATTTGAGGAACGCCGATACCGGCTATTACTCGTGTCGTGCATATAGAGCCAGGTCCGATGCCTACTTTTACGGCATTTACTCCTATTTCACAAAGTCTTTTGGTGGCTGCCGTTGTGGCAATATTTCCTACGACAAGTTGAATATCCGGAAATAAATTTCTTATTTTTATTGCAGTATCAATAACGAATTTTGAATGTCCGTGTGCAGTGTCAACAACTATAGCGTCGCATCCACATTCTACAAGTGCTCTTGTTCTATCAAGGGTGTCCTTTGCCGTTCCGACAGCAGCTCCTACTCGAAGTCTTCCGGATTTGTCCGTTGTGGAATATGGGAAAATTTCTTTTTGAGTAATATCTTTAAGTGTAATAAGCCCTTTTAATATGCCGTTTTTATCTATTACGGGTAATTTTTCAATTTTATATTGATTTAATAAGTTTATGGCTTCTTTTATTGGAGTTCCATATTTTAGGGTTATGAGTTTGTCTTTAGTCATCATTTTGCTCACGGATTTAGAAAGATTGGTTTCAAATCGTATGTCTCTTTTTGTAAGTATTCCGACAAGCCTGCCTTTATTATCAACTACCGGAAACCCGGATATATGATATTTTTCCATTAGTTGCCTGACATCCTGGAGTTTGTCGTGAGGATTTATTGTTATTGGGTCTTCAACGATTTCGCTCTCGTGTCTTTTTACTTTTTCGACTTCTTTGGCTTGTTCATCAATACTGATGTTTTTATGAATGATTCCAATCCCACCGGCTTTTGCAAGAGCTATTGCCATCTTTGATTCGGTAACTGTGTCCATAGCGGCAGATACAATAGGAATGGATAACTTGATTTTAGATGTAAATTGAGTAGTTAAAGATACGTCGGCAGGCAAAATATCGGATGCATTGGGAACAAGAAGAACATCATCAAAGGTAAGACCTTCTTTCATTGTAGTATATTTATATGAAAATTAAAAAAGTCAAGAAAAAATAGTTGAGATGATGATAGGGGATGTGAATAGTCTTTATTGTCTTGCGATGATACTGTTTATAAAGCTATTAAAATCCTCCCTGTTAAACCAGATTATAAAGTGTATATATCCTAAAAAAGTATTGGATAGAAACAAAGAATGGCGTACCGGAGATTAAAAGATAGAAAAATAGATACCCCATTGTTACAATATAGGTATTCACAAACAAATAAGTCCGAAAGATTTTTATAAATGGAAAGACTATGTGGATTTTAGAAATGTGGGAGAAGAAAAAAGTGTTTGGCTTTAGAAAAAATAAGGGTAAGTAATTTATTGGAGGAAAGGTGGAAAACATCAATCTTGAAAGTCTCCGATTAAATAGGAAGAATTTTCCTAATCCTTGCAGAATGCTAACAACTTGACAATTTAGCATAGCTGTAATAATATTCAATAATGCAAAAAATAAACCTTTCTCAGAATAAGAAAAAATTCCAAAACCTTATTAATAATCCAATTAAGCAAATAGATAAAATACAGATTAAGAATAAGCTTGAAAGGAACTTCTGGGACGATTGGTCAGAAAAGTTTTATAACGATAATAGTGATAATCTTGCTTCTTTTTATGAGTCGTATTGTTATGGTATAAACGAACGGTATTTTGTTTCTTTGTTGGACAATATATCCGGTAAAACTGTTCTCGAAGTGGGGTGTGGAATAGGGTTGTTCTCCATTTATTGTGCAGGGAAAAAAGCTTCTGTTACCGGAACGGATATTTCCATGCAAGCCCTGAATATCTCTAAAAAAGGTAGTCGGGTTAAAAATGTAGATAAGCTAACTACTTTTGCACAAATGTCTGCCGAAGAACTGGGGTTCAAATCAAATACTTTTGATGTTATTGTCGGGCATGGAGTATTGCATCATTTTGAACCTCACACTGCTGCAAGGGAATTCGAGAGAGTTTTAAAACCGGGAGGTATGGCAATATTCAAAGAACCGTTTGGAGAATCTCGTAGCTTCTTATTCTTGCGTGGACTGATGCCAATTGAATGCAGAGAATCCCCGGGCGGGAGTATTATTACAACAAAAGAAATAAAAATATTCAAAAAAATATTTAAGAAAATTAAAATCCGACGCTCAGCGTATTTATTTGAAAGACTTGGTAGAATTCAAAAACTCGATAAATATAGAATGCTTCTCTCGAAATGGGATTATCTTTTATCTTCCATATTCCCTTATGTTTCTAAAATATCAGGCAAAATAATTATAGTATTGAAAAAATAACACTGGAGTTTTCTTGCTGCTGCTTCCGTAACTTCTAAAGTCTTTTCTTTTCCGCCAAGAGTATAGTTATTACTTCTCCTTCCTGCAAAATAGCTCAATTCTATTTTTTTTACTTTATAATTTTCCTATACTAAACTAGGGACTTCTTCTAGCAAATACAGAAATGTATACTCTTAAAAATTTTCCATACAAAAATTTAGGAGGTAGAAGAGCGAGTAGAGATACAAAACTGAAACAAATATCAAGCCGGCGAAAGGAATCGAACCTTCGACCTGCGGTTTACGAAACCGCTGCTCTACCACTGAGCCACGCCGGCATTTACAAATCAAGTATTAAAAATTAAATGTCAAAAATTTCTGCCGAATATAGGGCGAATAGACAAACAGGCAGAAAAATAAATATTAATTATGAAAAATGCCAAGGGGCGGAATCGGACCGCCGACACCTAGATTTTCAGTCTAGTGCTCTACCGACTGAGCTACCTTGGCATAACCATAGTAAACTGTCAATTTAGTTTAATATAGTGCTTATGTCAAGAAAATATTGTTTTAACATTAGATGAAAGGCAACAGGCAGTAGGCAATAGAAAGTGGGGACGCAGTGAAGCGAAGAAAAAGTGGGGCTTTTATAAAATAATTGACAATATGAATTTTAATTGGATATAGTAAAACTATAATGAAACGATTCCTTATTGCTGCTGCGTTAGGAGGAATAACTTTTTTATCACTTAACGTGTTCCCGTATTTCCCAAATTGGTGGAGTCTTTGTTTTAGTTTGATAATTTGCCTGATAGGATGGAAGTTTATCCGATTTGCCACAGTGCTCACTATGAGTGTGATTAGCATAACAATCGCATATCATTCTATAGAACTTTTCTTATGCTATATAGTCGTTGCTCTCTTTTTCTTAATAGTAACGATTTGGTTTTCTGAGTTCCCGGAAATGTTTCTATTAATAACCGGGGCATCGTTTTTAGCCACTTCTGTTTCGCTTAAAACTCATATTCCTCTTGAATTTTTAATCGTAATACTTGCACCCCTGTTGTTGAAAAATAAGGGACCGGTGATAGCCGGAGTTGCATGCTTTTGGTGCTGTATTCTTGGGATAATTACACAGCAAGAGATTATGGGATATTTGGTTGTTGGGGTACCTGTTTATAAATTCTATTCCTTAAAGGAATTACCTCTTTTATTCTATAATTTCAGCTGGTTTCAAGCTAAAGCGAATATTTTCTTCTTAGATGACTTTTATAAAATAATAACAAATTTGGGAAAGTTTCTTTTAGCTCAACCACTGATAATTTTTCAGGCAATTATCTGGGGGATGATAAGCTATTATATAGAATTATTTATAAGGGAAAAAAAATGGTGGCTTGATTTAATAGGCGTAGTGTCGGGAGCAGGATTGGTTGTTTTATTAGACTTAATAGTAATAACAATTTATCCCGGGAAAATAAATTTTGATTTAAGTACATTCTTATACATAGGCGTGCCAATAATATTAGTGATTTTAGCACTATGGAAACTAATGAATTGGATAGAAGCCCACGAATTCTCTCTAACAGAATATGATGGGGAAGAAGTTGTTTTTAGGGATGACGTAATTCCACAATCTGCTGCAGGAGGAAAAAATATAAGCGTTGATAAGTTGTCGCTGGAAGAGTCTTTGAAAATGCAAAATGTTTTGAGTGAGCATATACAAAAGAAGTTTATCCACGAAGTAACGGCTATGGATATAGATATTGTAGAAAGTACAGCATTGAAACAAAATGAATTACACGAGAACATTATTTTTTCTTTTATGGAGTTCTGGAAATTTACAGACCTTATTGTCCAGAATAACCAGGGGAGACTACTAAGTCGGGCAGGTGACGAAGCAATGTACTTGTTCGAGGACGTAAATAAAGCGATTTCCGGCGCTCAGCAATTATTGGGAAGCATGGACAAGTTCAATAAAACAACAAACCTTCTGAAATTGCCGTTTAACGTTCGCTTGGGTTTGAATACGGGAAAAATCGTTGAAGACCAACAAAAAGGTGGTAATGTAGTATTCAGCAAAATAACCGATATTGCCGGGCATTTACAGAAAATGGCACTTCCGGGGGAAATACTTATTTCCGGACACACGTATGATAAACTACAAAATAAAAAAGAATTTAAATCAGGTAAATACTCACAGAGAGATAAGATAGAAGTGTATACGTTAAAAGAAAAAAGTGTGGAAATAGATATAAAGAAGTAGACAGTAGGTAGTGAACAGCGGGTAGGTAAAAGATAAGAAAGAACAGAATGTCTCGCGCTAAGGCGTTAAGGCGCAAAGCCGCAAAGAAAAGAAAACTCAGGAGAGGAAATAATCTTTTTTAATAAACTGTATGAAAGTTTCGATTATATTGTTTTTTACGCTGTTTCTCAGGAATACAATATAAAAGTGACGCACGATATCAAGGTTTTCAACGGCAATTGTTTTTAGTGACTTATCCCTGATTGCCCATTCTGATACAAAAGCCGGTCCCAAACCTGCTTTTACGCCTTCTTTTATTGCTTCGGTGCTCCCTAAGTTTATGGAAGTGTTTAATTTATTTATGCCTTTTGTTTTTAGAATTGATTCCAATGCCGTTCTGGTGCCGGACCCTTCTTCCCTTGAAAGAAAAGATTCTTTTTGAATGTCTTTTAGTTTAATTTTTGATGCTTTTACCCATTTATGATTTTTCGGGACAACAAGAACAATTCTGTCTTTTGCTATATTTATGTATTCAAGACGATTATCGTTTAATTTTTCTCCTACTATCCCTATTTCCAATGTATGTTCAATTATTTTAGTAATTATATCTTTGCTGTTGGTAATTTGCATAGAGATATCAACTTCAGAATATTTTTTCTTAAAAATACTTAAAATTTCGGGTAATATGTAAGTTCCCGGTATTGTGCTGGCGCCGATAAGTAATTCGCCTTGTAGTGTCTGTTTCGATGAATATATTGCATTTTTAGATTTCTCTGCAAGTTCAATAATTTTTTTGGCGTATTCGTATAATATTTTTCCGTTATCTGTGACTCTTATTTCTCTTGATGAACGGTCAAACAAGGGCGTGTTGTAAAATCTTTCTAATGCCGATATTTGAGAACTTATTGTGGATTGCGTGCGATGGACTATTTCCTGCGCTTTTGTAAAACTCTTTTTTTCAACCACCGTGCAAAAGGTTTTTAACTGCTGTAAATCTATCATTTTGTTTCTAATTTAGCCAATATTGAATAATTAATCCGTATTGTTATGTATGTCAAGATTTATATCATTGCACATTTCAGTAAAATATTTAAAAATTCAGATTGACAAATTTTATATATTGAAGGAATATAATACCATATGATAATATTATTAAAATTTATATAGGATAGGGGAAAAATGAAATCAAGGCTTCCTGATATAGGCAAAATATCTCCTGAGGTTTTCAATGAACTTATATTTCCGCGTTTAGGCGCCGGCAATAAAAATATACTCGTAGGTCCGCAACATGGAGTAGACGTTGGAATCGTAGAAATCGGGACACAAGCTGTGGCGATAACTACTGACCCTGTATTTATAGTTCCTGCTTATGGCTGGGAAAGAGCGGCATGGTTTGCTACTCATATACTCATTTCCGATGTGGTAACAAGCGGATTGCCTCCCGTTTATATGGCGATAGACCTCAATTTACCTATGGAAATCAACGAAGAAGAAATACAAATAATGTGGGAGACCATTCATCAAGAATGTAAAAAATTTGGAGTAAGCGTAATTTGCGGGCATACTGCGAGGTATGAGAATTGCAATTATCCGATGGTCGGAGGAGCTACGGTTTTGGCAATAGGCGATAAAGATAAATACGTAACCCCCAGAATGGCAAAAGAGAAAGACAAAATAATTATTACAAAAGGCCCTGCAATAGAAGCTTGCGGAATATTTGCAGCTATGTTTCCTAAATTGCTTGAAAAGGAATTTGGAAGTGATTTTTCTAAACAGTCACAGGAATTGTTTTATAAAATGTCGGTAATAAAAGAAGCAATGGCTGCGGTAAAAGTTGGAGTCAGGGATGAAGGAATAAGTTCAATGCACGACGCTACGGAATGTGGAATCTGGGGCGGATTATATGAACTTGCACAGGCAAGCGGATTTGGAATAAGAGTAGAAAAAGAACTTATTCCGATGGAAAATAACGTGAAAGAAATATGCGATTATTTCAAGATTGACCCGTATAAATCTATAAGTGAAGGTACTTTGATTATCTCATGCAGACCCCATAAAGCTCAGGAAGTAGTCGATGTGTTATCAAAAGAAGGTATTAAATCGGCAATTGTCGGGGAATTAACAAATGCTAAAGAAAAAATAATATTGAGAGAAAATGGTAAAGATAGGGAATTGGAACATCCAAGAGTGGACCCGTTCTGGCAGGCTTTTTATGATGCAATGAAAAAGCCACAATAAGGGAGTGTAATGAACGATGACTTTAAATTAACACAGTACAGCAAAGGCGGTGGCTGAGCGGCTAAATTAGGTCCAGGTGTACTGGATAAGGCATTGTGCGGGTTGATTCAGAAAAAAAATAAAAATCTTATTGCCGGTTTTGAAAACGCAGAAGATGCCGGTGTTTATAAGTTAACTGACGATATTGCTATCGTGCAGACAATAGACTTTTTTACTCCTATCGTTGATGACCCATATCTGTTTGGACAAATTGCTGCGGCTAATGCTCTTTCCGATGTTTATGCTATGGGTGGAAAACCTATTGTGGCAATGAATATTGTTGGATTCCCTGTGAGTAAATTGGACATATCCGTTCTTAAAAAGATATTGGAAGGTGGGTTGGCAAAACTTAAAGAAGCTGAAGTGACGCTTGTTGGTGGACATAGTGTTGAAGATTCGGAATTAAAATACGGACTTTCCGTTACAGGAACGATTCATCCCGGTAAAGTAATCAGAAATACGGGCGCGAAAACAGGGGATGGTATAGTGCTTACGAAACCATTAGGTACAGGAATAATCAGCACGGCAATTAAAGCTAATTTGGCGTCTAATGAAAGTATAAATGAAATAATTAAGTCAATGACTACTTTGAACAAGATTGCTTCTGAAATTGCGCAGGAAACGGGTGTGAACGCCTGCACTGATATAACGGGATTTGGTCTTATCGGGCATATTTGCGAGATGATTGCCGGAGAGAAAAAGGTTGGTGTAAAACTGGATATCAATAAAATTCCTATTTTTAACGGAGTTGAAGAATTTGCGAAAATGGGAATGGTTCCGGGGGGAGCTTATCGCAATAAAGAATTTAGAATAAAATTTGTGGAAATGTCTGATAAAATCCCCGACTGGAAAAAAGATGTTTTGTTTGACCCCCAGACTTCAGGTGGATTGTTGATATGTGTTTCTAAGAATAAAGTTGATAATATGGTTAAGAAAATGAGAAAAGCCGGGATAAAAGATGTGACTATTATTGGCGAAGTGATAAATAAACCGAAAGGGAAAATAGTAATAAAT
The DNA here is from genome assembly GCA_041649255.1 of bacterium. Lineage (NCBI taxonomy): Bacteria > bacterium. The sequence continues at coordinate 63,227 of JBAZNK010000015.1, read as the reverse complement.
CCTGACTTTTGTTAGTCAGGTAGGAGGAAGTATGCGTAAGAACGTCTTTTTAGGAATTGCCTGCATAATGATGACTTTGATAAGTCAGGCATCGGCAGTGAAAAGAGTAGTTATAGTAGAAGAATTTACCAGTACGGCTTGACCGTCCTGCCCAGCGACTGCAGCGGCGCTGCATCAATTAGCAGGAGAAGTAGGGGATTCTTTAGCTGTTGTTTCATATTTTCCCGTATCGGGTCAAACTTTTTATACAACCGAACATGCTAAAAGGGCAAATGATTATGGTGTGTCAGGCACCCCTACTACGGTGTGTGACGGTATAATAGGAAGAACCGGTACGACATACAGTACTTTTAGAACCGATTTTAATACCCGAAAGGTCGTTGCACCCCAATTAACGATAGACCTTTCTAATTCTTACTATAACTCGTCGGCAAGAAACGGGTACGTTACTGCGCATATCACAAACGTTTCCGGTGTTTCAATAAGCGGATTACTTTACATTGCAATCACCGAAACAAATCTTTCTGGTTATTATGACGTAGCAAGAGACCTGCTTCGCGCAGCCGGAAGCCCGGTATCCTTAGCCGCAGGTGCCTCTCTTGATTCGACAAAATACTTCGTAATCAGTTCGGGCGGAGGTTGGAATCCATCTAATTGCAGTATAGTTGCTTTTGTCCAGAATACTTCAACCGGAGAAATATACCAGGGAGCTAAAATACCTGTTACGAGTATAGCTGCGGAAGAAAACTCAAACAAGAATACATTTGCCGTGAAGGTATCACCGAATCCGTTTACTTCAAATACCAATGTTTTTTATTCAATCGAAAACAAAGAAAAAGTCAGTGTAGGTATTTATGACGTAACCGGTAAATTGGTGAAACAACTTGTGAATGAAGAACAGGATGCAGGCTCTTATACTGCATACTGGAACGGGAAAAATGAATTGGGGAATAAGATGGGAACCGGTATATATTTCTGTGTAGTAAATGCCGGAAGTCACAAAAATGTTAGTAAAATATTATCAATCAAATAAGTACAAAATTTTGGACAGTGACGGTTAATTAAAATATTGTTATTTTAAGGAGGGAGTAACAATTGTTGCTGAGAGGTGTTGTTATATTTTATAGGAAGATGTTGTGTTAAAAAAATATAGGAGGAAATATGCGTAAAGGTTTAGGGATTTTTTGTATGTTGGCGGTTTTGGCAAGTTCGGTCTTGGCAGTGCAAAGAGTTATGGTATTTGAGGAGTTCACTGCAACTAACTGAACATACTGCCCAACGACTGCAGCGGGGCTGCATCAATTATCACAGGAAGCAAAAGATACATTAATAGTAGTGGCTTATCATTGTAGTTCCAGCGATCCTTTTTATGTGAGCGATTTTTATAACAGGGCATATAATTATTATGGCATCCAGGGAACTCCAACGGTAATATACGATGGGTGGGCTTTCCAGGCGAGTCCAAGTTATGCTAATAGTAGAGGTTATTTTGATATGCGTAAAGACACTATACCGAAAGTAACGATAAGTTTAGCAGGGACTTTTTATAATTCAGGAGCAAAGACCGGTACGGTTAAGGCTCACATTGTGAACGTATCGGGGACTTCTCTAACGGGAGTTGTTCACGTACTGATTACCGAGACTAACATTTCGTATTCGGGGTCTACGTATTACGACGTAGCAAGAGTTATAATACCTTATGGCGGTACTACCAAGAATCTATCGGTAGGGGCTTCTACTGACGTATCACAGAATTTTACAATAAGTTCGGGCTGGAATGTCAGCAACTGTAATATAGTTGTTTGGTACCAGAAGACTTCGGGAAAAGGTGTACAAGTGTGTCAAGGTGCAAAAACCTCCGTTATGAATGTAGCTGTGGAAGAAAACTCTGACAAGAATACATTTAGCGTAAAGGTATCGCCGAATCCGTTTACTTCAAATACCAATGTTTTTTATTCAATTGAAAACAAAGAAAAAGTCAGTGTAGGTATTTATGACGTAACCGGTAAATTGGTGAAACAAATTGTGAATGGCGAACAGGATGCAGGCTCGTATACTGCATACTGGAACGGGGAAAATGAATTGGGTAATAAAATAGGAAACGGTATATATTTCTGTGTAGTAAATACCGGAAGTCACAAAAATGTTAGTAAAATAATGTCTTTGAAATAGGAATAAATAGGGGCGGGGCTAATAGCTTCGCCCCTAACTTAAGGGGTTTTGGGGAAGAAGAACAATGTTGAAAAAAATAGCATTGAGTTTGTTTTTATGTGGGACTATTTGCATGTTAGCGGGATGTGCTTATCTTAATTTGAATAAAAAAGAAAAAGAAGAAAAGTCGCCGCCCCAAAAACAAGAAGAAGAGGATACATCAATAAGGGATATGGACCCTGTATGTGGAACGGAAGTATATAAGTCGCACTCTCTAAAGTTAAAATATGTTGATAAAAATTATTATTTTTGTTCACAGAAATGTGAAACTGAGTTTTTAAAACATCCAGTGAAATATATTTATAGTAGGGAAAAGAGAAAAGTGGAGAATAGAGAGCGGTGAAGATAAAACTGCCGTTTTTTTTCTTATTAGAAATAATCTTATGTACTCCTGTATACGCAACTATTCCGATTGATTATCCGGGATACTACACAAGTAGAAAAATCAATAAAACGTTAGATACACTTCTTCTTTCCAAGAGACACAGTTATCCTGCAGAATTTGCTCGAACTGCAGACTTTCTTACGAAATGGCAGGTCACAAATCCTGCAGATACCAATTTCGGCGGGATGATTGAAGCTGAAGCAGGAGCACTCGCAAACATTATACAGACGGATAATACGCTCGAAGCTATCTGGGTCTGGGCAAGATACGGACAACTTACGGGAGATACTGCGAAATTCAGTACTAATATCAGAAATGCAAAAATCTATTGTGATAGGTACCCGCCGTGGGAAGAAGAAGGCGCCGTGGAGTACGATTATTACCGTGTTCACAACTCTGCGTGGGCGCTCACTGCTGCGGAAGTTTATTCTGAAACCTATGGAGATTCCTCGTATTATGGATTTGCTGATTCCTGCGCTGATTATATTATGAGTCATCCGCTGAATATTTATCACCCTTCATATAAATACATTAACTCATTCGTAACGGGATGGGCAGCCGGGAACCTTTATCAATATGGGGCACTAAGAAATAATAATAATTGGATGGATAGCGCAGCAACATACGGCGAAAGACTTATGTACTGGATAACACTGAGCACACAACTGCGCTTGTCGGAAGAAACATGGGCTATGTCAAGCGGAACTATAGTTTGGGGAATATGTAATTCAACTTTTCGGGAGGATACGATACGCGGAAAAGCATGGATTGATACTAATGGAAGTTATGTTGATACTTTTCAGGTATGGCGTGATTGCGGAGACGGGTATAACTGGGATAATGCGTGGAATGTCGCATACTGCAACGCACATTACGCAATGTATGAAATATCAAGGGATACAAAATATAAAAATAAACATAAATTTCTTACGGATGTCCTTTTGTCTTATGATACTGACTTTGACGGGGGAATAACTTCTACCACACAGGATCCGGATACGGAAGATATGTGCTGGGTGAGCAGTTACCTCGCAAAAATGGGACTTAATAATATTTTTGAAACACTTCCCGATACCGATGCGGGAATAATTAAATTCGTAAGTCCGCAGAATCAGGTTAAATACAATATCGGGGATAGTTTGGATATCATACTGGAAGTATCAAACTTCGGACTTAAACCTCTTAACGGGGTAAAGATAAAAATTACGGGATGTTACGAAGATAGCGCTTTTACTGACCTCAACTTCACGGAAACAAAAAATATTATCTTTACGAAAAAGTGTTTATCTCAAACGCCGGATACTCTTACTTTAACAGCCGTAACAACATATCCGGGGGACAATAATTTAAGCAATGATACGACAACCATTACTTTTTTCGTGGATGTGCCGGCTGTTTCGGAAATCCCTAACGAATATAAAACAAATATGAAAATCACTCCCAATCCTTTTGTTTCTTATGCGACAATTTCATATCAACTGCCTGCCAAGACTAAAACCTCGTTGAAGATTTACGACATAGGAGGGAGGCTTGTAAAAACATTCATAAACGAAGAAAAACAAGCCGGGAGTTATAATTTTAATCTGGATGCAAAAAATCTACCCCCGGGTATATACTTCGCTAAACTTATCTGCGGCAATAGAAGCTTTACACAAAAACTTACCCTGCTGAAATAAATCATTGTTAGGGTAGATAGGATGACGTCATCCTATCTACCCCACATATTTATAAAAACCCCTTGACAAATAATCAATAAAGTTACATAGTTATAGTTAGTTAATTATTAAACAGTTTAGTACTTAACTATTTTTAGATTATATCAGATTATGAAGAAAAAACATCGTGTATCTAAAACGGAGTTACTTCCCAATGATGAAGCATTAAGAATAGATTCCCTTATAATGTGGCTCGAAAAACTCATATATAAAAGATGGGAAGAGAAAACAGCGAAACATAACCTTACGCCTCCCCAGAATAAAATACTCAGACTCTTGCAAAAAGAAGATAATGTTCCGTTCTATAAATTGAAAGAGCATCTTTCTTGCACAAAAAGTAATCTTACCGGAATTGTTGAAGGTATGGTAAAAAAAGGATTGGTCAAGAGGAAAGTGGACCCCAAAATCAGAAGAATCGTAAGGGTTCGACTTACAGACAAAGGAAAGGGAATACTGAAAAAATTACCTTCCTGGAATAGGATATACGGGAATTCGCCTGCTACACAACTGCCGGTGAAAGATGCAAAGAAGTTGCTTAGTCTTTTAGAGAAAATGTATAAAATAGCAAACGAAAAATAAATAGGAGGAGGATATGAAAAAAGTAGTTGTATGTTTTGGAATAATCTTTTTACAGATTAGTGCAACATTAGTCCTTGCTTCAGACTGGCCGCAGATGTATCACGACCCGGCGCATACTTCGTTTACAACTGATGCCGGTCCGGAAACGGGTACACTTGGATGGAGCTATCCGATAGGAACTGCTTTAGGAAACAGCTGGGAATATATTCATATGTCATCACCGGCGGTAGTAAACGGAAAAGTTTACGTTGGTTCGACTAATCGTCGTGTATATTGTTTTGACCATAATGGTGGAGCTCCTATATGGACTAAACAATTAGAGGATACAATATTTTCATCGCCTGCAGTGGTTAATGGAAAAGTATATGTTGGAACCTGGGGCGGGGATATGTATTGTCTTGATGCAAATACGGGAGATTCTATTTGGTTTTATCACAGTGGAGGTAAAATCGAAGCCGGACCTACTGTTTCCGACGATAGAGTTTTCTTTGGGGCTATGTACCAGAATTATATGTGGTGTCTGAACGCAAATACAGGCGCGTTTATATGGGAGATAACTCCGTCTAATCCTAATTTGATGTATGGACACGGGGTAGTCCCGGCAGTTAAAGACAGCCTTGTAATAGTAGGAGCTTCTATTTTTGCCGGAGACCAGCCTACGACATTTTATGCGTATAAAGAATTTTCCTCAACACCCGACCTTCAGTGGGAATACACTGCTGCAAGTCATACAACACACCAATCTGTGAGTATAGGAGACGGGAAAGTATATGGTTCGGTGGACGATGGGTGGTTGTATTGTATGAATGAGTCTCCTGCTTCTTCGAGCGGAGAACTTATATGGTCAGAGCGTTCAGCGCCGGGATATAGCGGTGACCCATCCTGCGTATCTATTGAAGGGGATAAAATATATTATGGACACGAAATCGGGAAAACTTACTGTAGAAACGCAACAAGCGGAGCGTTAAGCTGGACAAGTGCATCATTGGGAGGACATTGCGGAGTCGGAGCTGCTTCATTGAGCGGAAATGGAAAGATTTATGTCGGAACGGGATATGTAAATGGAAAGGATTTGTATTGTCTTGATAAAAGCACAGGCAATGTCTTATGGAGTTATGCTACAGGAGGATATATTACGTCTACTCCTGCTATTTCTAATGGAATGGTTTTTGTTACTTCACAGGATGGATACATTTATGCTTTTGGGACATGGGTAGGGGAAGAAGAACAGGCAAATTTAGATTTTAGAGTGCGGATTTTGGAATTAAAAATAGGACAGAATCCTTTTAAACAGTCGACAATTATCAAATACAAAATACCTATGACGGGTAAAGCTTCGTTGACTCTTTATGACATTTCCGGTAGTTGCGTGAAAACACTTGTGAACGAAGAGAAAAAAGCCGGGAGTTACAGTATTACTTTGCGCGTAAAAGAACTAAAAGCGGGAATGTATTTTCTAATACTGAATGCAAATGGGACAAAAACTACCCAAAAACTTACCCTGTTGAAATAAATCATTGTTAGGATAGATAGAATGACGTCATTCTATCTTGTTGAAATAAATTTCTTTCGTTTTTTATAGGGGCGAACGGCTGTTCGCCCGTCTCCTCTTCCTTAGACAAGGAAGTTCATTCGCTTAAGCGCAAGGATAATCCGCCTCAGGCGGACTTGCCTATCCTACTCTTGCCAACCTTCTTAATCGGTAATTTCATACAAAACAAGAGACTAACTCTCACATCCAATCATTGATTTTTTATATTACACACCGGTGTTATATCTAAACTTTCAATTTGACAAATCTGTATATTAGATAAAGATAAGTGTATATTTTAAATTGGTAATAGATGTAAATATTTTGATTGTAAGGGGGATAATATGTCAAACAAAATTGATGCGTGTGGATTAGATTGTCCCCAGCCGGTAATTTTAACTAAAAAGGCATTAGAAGGAATGACCGATGGAGTTATAGAAGTTATTGTTGATAATAAACCTGCATCTGAAAACGTATCGCGGTTTGCAAAAAATTCGGGATGTGGGGTTGAATTGACCGAGACTCAAGGAGTTTACAATATTAAGATAACGAAATTAAAATAACGAAGTGGGGGCAAAATGGGAAAAATTAAGATTTCGTGGATAGTTTTTCTTACGGGGGGATTATTTGGAATATTGTTTGCATTCCTTATAAGTTTAGGAAATCCTCCTAATATGGGTGTTTGCGGTATTTGTTTTATCAGGGACATTGCAGGCGCATTAGGATTACATCATATGGAAAAACTCTCGTACATTCGTCCTGAGATATTAGGGTTTATTTTAGGCGCTTTTATTATAGGGATTTTTACTAAAGAATTCAAGGTTATTGGAGGTTCTTCTCCTATTATTCGTTTTACGATTAGTTTCTTCGTAGCAATGGGAGCGCTTGTTTTCCTCGGGTGTCCTATTAGAATGCTGGGTAGATTGGCAGGCGGAGATTGGACGGCTTTGGCAGGACTTTTAGGATTTATCGTTGGAATATGGATCGGAGCGCTATTTCTTAAGGGAGGCTTTACTCTTGGAAAAGCGCAGGAAGTTAGCAAAATAAATGGTTTTATAATTCCGGTTATTGCATTATGTTTATTTATATTACTTCTGGTAAAACCTTCTTTTATTGTTTTAACTTCTAAAGGGCATGCGCCGGTTCTAATTTCTATTATTGCAGGATTACTTGTCGGTATTTTTGCGCAGAGGTCAAGGCTGTGTTTTGCCGGCGGAATCAGGGATATTTTTCTTATGAAGGATTTCCATTTGTTTAGCGGAATTCTCGGGTTTTTCCTTTTCTGTCTTCTGGGGAATTTATTATTGGGGCAATTTAAACCGGGCGTATCTCCCGGAGTTCATACAAATTATATAGCAAGTTTTTTGGGAATGTTGCTTGTGGGTTGGGGGTCGGTGTTGATAGGCGGATGTCCTTTCAGACAAACAATTCTTGCAGGTTATGGAAATACGGATTCCGGAATAAGTTTTCTTGGGATGATTGCCGGAGTTGCGGTTGCGCATAATTTTATGATTGCGGGTTCAGCAACGGGCGTGTTAAGTAATGGTATTATAGCTATGATAATCGGGATAGTGGTGTTTTTTGTTATTGGATTCACTAATAAAGTAGTTAGTTCTTAGAATTTTGAAAGATAAAGATAGACAAACTAAGATTATAAGTTCTCTTTTTGTCCTTGACTTTTAGTGTTTTCAATCTATACCCAATATCATTAGATAGTATTTGACTAATATGAAAATAATTTTATTTAGATTTGAAAAAGAGAAAATCAATTTTTTAGAGTGTGATATAAATGCCGGGAATTTAGTTGTAGGCAAGAGGGAAAACGTATCTTTGGAATCTATAAAAAATAGAGGCGAGAAGTATAATAAAGTTTTAGATGAATTGTTACGGATTCAAACAAAATATTCTGCAGGTTTATTGGCATATCAATCTCCTCAAAAGTATATGGGAAAAATCAAGGATGAAGAAGGGTTTGCAAATTCGGCAATTCTCCACCTTTTTTGCCATAAAAATAATATAAAATTATTGGAATTAACGCCAAAAGTAGTCAGGGAAAAACTATCTATTCCCAACGAAGATTTTAAAAACCTTTTAGAACATGAAGGAGACAGTATTCGTAAAGCTCATTCTATTGCAAAATCAGATAAGATTTTTGATGGGTTAGTGTTCTTATCGCTTTTAAAAAATATTATTTAATCTATAGAACTCCGCTTAGAAATATAATAAAACAGGGTTATAGAAAAACGAATTTCCTGGTTATACCAACTTTTCTGTACCAATTGTGTACTTATTTTGACCATCCGGTATTAATAAGTTTTACCGTTTTTGTGTAGATATTCGACTTTAGGACTACAAGATAGATTCCTTTTGAAGGCAACTTTGGCGAGAACTTATACGTTTTAGCTTCGAGTCTTCCGTTATAAATAGTCTGCACAAGTTCACCCGCAATATTAAATATAGAAAGAGTCGCATTTTCAATCAGTTTATTAGTAGAGAGCATTATCTTGTTTCCGATTGTTTTGAGTTCCACTTGAGTAGTTATAAATGTATTTTCTGCTATTCCGCTTCCGAGACAATTTGTATCGCTTAACCATACTTTATATAAAATCGGAGCATCAACGACAGTTGCTTTCAAAAACTGAGCTTTATACTGGAAAAATCTATAACAAGGAGTAATAGGCAATGCAATGCTGTCAACTTCTTGCGCCGCATAAAATGGTCCCTCCCATGTTTTAGATGTTATATTTGCTGCCGTGCTATCGCCTCTCCAGTAGAATGCAATTGTATTAGGTTGGGGGAGACAGACCTCCCATCCGAAAAACAAAAAAGACCTCTGTTGGGGATCAGTTTCAAGAACGGATGATTCCAACGAACCTGTAGAAAATCCGGATACCATATTATTTTCGTACCACATAAAGGCGCCCTGTCTGCAAACAACAATATCCCATCCACCACCAAGACACCCCGATTTAATTTTGATGGGGACTACCCAATGGGTGGATGAAGGTATGGAGTTATAGTTGTCTATGACGTAAGTAGTAAAATTATCAGGTCCGATTTGTCTGAACCATGCAAGTCTAGTAAATCCTGCGACCAAATCGTATTTACCGTCCAGGTCCATATCTTCGGAGCAAGCGCCGTCAGCAAATTCGGCAGCAGCGCCGGAATATATAGTGTGCCGGGTATAAGTTATTCCGGTCCCGTCATTTTCAAACCAGTACGCCCTATTAGCACAGGCGGTAATATCCTGGTCTCCATCATTATCAAAATCCCGGCTTTCTAATCCGTCTATACTGTCTACTCCACTTACCAGCGAAGTTACCTGATTGAATCTTCCGGTGCCATTATTAAAATAAATCACGATTCCTCTGGGGGTCATTGGGTCGCCTATCATAAGGTCTTTATACCCATCTCCATTAAGGTCAGTAAGTTTTGAACGCCAGTAATTACCGGCAACGCTGTCAAAAAGGGAAAACGTTCCCGAGCCATTGTTTTTATAGATTCGTGCCCAGTTTCCGGCGCTTCCCATCCAAGGATAAACCGTGCCGACGATTAAATCGACATCACCGTCATTATCTATATCATCGCATTGACAATCTATTCGCGCGTAGGATGTCGTTCCGGTGGGTTCAACGGTGAGCGGCGTAAAATTAAAATTACCGTCGTTTCTATACCAGATTACTCCTTTTGGAGATAGGGAATATGGGTCAGTCAATCCTCCGGGCACTACTACATCTTGCCGTCCATCGTTATTAAAATCTGCTCCTGACAGGAATCCCCAGTTAGATGCTCCAACTGTAGCATAAGTGTTCATTTTAGTAAAAACACCGTTATCGTTACGGTAGAAGGCAAGCTGATTCGCCTTGCCTATCCATCCGGCAAGGTCGATGTCACCGTCACCATCAAAGTCTGCGGGCCAGATGCTATGGCATACGATATTAGCATTTGATTCTATTATGTGAGAAGTCCAGTTTGAGTAATTTATTTGGCCTTGAAGCGGGTGTACCTCTCCCTGAGTAGATTGCGTTAAACTATCAGAAGAATAAAAAGAAGTTTCCCAGTTTGCTACGGGACCTAATACTCCCGAACTCCCTACCCAATCAGTTTGAGTATGAACTGCTCCTAATAAAAAAAACGAAAACAATACCAGCATATAATCCCCCTTGTTTACCTGAAACTTACTTTTACTCCCAATTTCACCTCTGAACTCATACCAATGTATTGATGTAATATATTAAGTATTTTGTCAAGTCTTTTTTTGCGGTATTAGACAAAGATAAAATTGAAACTAAATATAGGATAAAATCAGCGTTAATATTGTTGAATACTAATCGCGATTGAAATTTTAATTTGACATAGGTTAAATTTAGGGTATAAGTAACAAAAGCAAAGCAATGGAACTTTCAAATATCAGGAATTTCAGTATAATTGCCCACATTGACCACGGCAAATCTACTCTTGCGGACAGGCTGCTAGAGTTTACGCATACAATTGAAATCAGAAAAATGCGCGACCAGGTTTTGGATACTATGGATTTGGAACGCGAACGCGGAATTACTATCAAAGCGCATCCAATAAGAATGGAATATAAGGCGTGGGATGGTAAAACTTATATATTAAATCTTATTGATACTCCGGGGCATGTTGATTTTACTTACGAAGTTTCCCGTAGTCTTGCGGCAACGGAAGGAGTAGTTCTTTTGATTGATGCTTCCCAGGGAGTGGAAGCCCAAACTCTGGCGCATACTTTGTTAGCCAAAAGTCTCAATAAGATTATTATTCCGGTTATTAATAAAATAGATTTGCAAAATGTGGACATTCCTCTCGTTAAAAAACAAATAGAAGAAGTTTTACACTTAAATCCAAATAAAGCTGTTTTAGCAAGTGGAAAAGAAGGAATTGGAATTGAAGAATTATTAGAAACCATTGTAGATGAAGTTCCTCCTCCCAAAGGAGATCCCAATATGCCCTTAAAAGCGTTAATTTTTGATTCCTGGTTTGATGCGTATCGTGGAGTCGTTATATATGTTAGAATATTTGAAGGGCAAATAAAGCAAGGTATGGAGATTAAATTGATGTCTAATGATAATACGTATCCTGTTAGTGAAATCGGAATTATGAGAATGGGCTTGATACCGCAGGATGTTTTACAGTCAGGAGAAGTAGGGTATATTATAACAGGAATAAAAAATCTTACGGATATTAAAATAGGAGATACTATTACTACGGTGAATTTCCCTGCTGCCGAACCTCTTCAAGGGTATCGCGAATTAAAGCCAATGGTTTTTTGCAGTTTTTATCCCGGACCTGATACGGCATTCAAAGAGTTACAGGATGCAGTTGAAAAGTTAAGATTGACCGACGCTTCATTGATATACGAGCCTGAATCTTCGTTAGCGCTTGGGCTTGGATACAGATGCGGGTTTTTAGGACTGTTGCATATGGAAATAATAAGCGAGAGGTTTTATCGTGAATATGAACTGGACTTAATTTCGACTGCGCCAAGCGTCTCTTATCATATTACCAAAAAAAATAGTGGTGAAATGATAATAGTTGATAATCCTCTCAGATTCCCGAGTATCAATGAAATAGATAAAAGCGAAGAGCCTTACATTAAAGCTACAATATTGGTTCCCAATGAATATGTAGGTAGTGTGTTAACACTTTTAGAATCAAGAAGAGGTATTCAACAGTCTTTGAATTATCTTGAAGGAAATCGAAACATAATTATTTATGAATTACCATTGTCGGAAGTTTTATTTGATTTTTATGATAAATTAAAATCCGTAAGTAAGGGGTATGCATCTTTTGATTATGAATATCTGGATTATCGGGAAGTAGATTTGGCGAAAGTGGATATTTTAGTAGCCGGTGAACCGGTTGATGCCTTATCTTTTCTTGTGAATGCGGAAAAAGTACAGCAGCGTGCGAGAGATTTGGTGATTAAATTAAAAGAAGTAATTCCTAGACATCAATTTGCAGTGGCTTTACAGGCTGCGATTGGTGGAAAAATAATTGCTCGGGAAACTATTCCCACATTCCGTAAAGATGTCACTGCAAGGTGTTCCGGTGGCGACATCACAAGGAAACGAAAACTCCGTGAAAAACAAAAAGAAGGAAAAAAGAGAATGAGAAATGAAGGTTCGGTAGATTTGCCAAAAGAAGCCTTCCACGCAATTCTTAAGATTGATTAGAAATTTTTAATTGTCGAAAGTGTTGTTGTTATTTTTCTACTTCAAAAAACTTTTTTATCAATCCTGTTCCTATAACGTTTGCAAAGCCCGGATTCTCCGATATTTTGATACTATCTGTTAAATTTTTATATATTTTGGGATAACTTTTTGCGATTCCTATGAAATACCACATCCATTTTGAAAGAGTGTCTTTTTGGTTCTCCCGGACTAGAAAAACCGGACTGCCACTGTATCCGGGTTGTACAAACGCATCTATTAGAAAATCTTTTTTGCCGGGAATTACCTGAGATACTATTCCGATCCTTGAAAGTGGGTAATTCCGCTGGTAAGATAAGCCCCATCCTGTAGGATACCCTGAATATATTACTGTTTCCCCCTCTTTTATATCATCGGGTTCTTTCCATATATTGGAAGGGACAAAAACGGCATCAAATAAACTGTCCGGCATATCAACTGGACGATAAAATCTAAGAGCTGCCAAATCGGAATTCTCGTCTGTTTTTTCTATCTCAGCCTGAAAAAAGAATGCCCTTTTTATTTTTAGATTGAAAGTTACTACTATATCTTCAGAGTACTTGATTGTTTCCCCTGCGCTGTCTTTTAGAGCTACAACGTGTTCGTTAGTTAATATATATGTTTTTTTGTTAATGGATAAGAATACTCCGGTCCCGGATTGATTAATATCTCTTGCTAGTACTCCTACAATGGAAGGTTTTATATCTTTTATTAATTTTGGTATGGGGACCTCTTGCATACTGTTCCCGTATGCTATTCCGGATAATAACACGTTGAGTGTAAAAACATAACAAACCTTTTTCATAATCTGATTTACTAATTGCTTGATTTTTAAGGAAAAGTCAAGGAAAAAATAGAGCAGGTAAAGTAGGTGGGTTAAGTTAAGCAAGAAATAGAATTAAATAGTAAAAAAGGTGGGATAAAGAGAGGATATTTTTATTCTTGACTTAATACATAGAATGTATTATGTTAAGACAATCAAAATAAAAAAGAAAAAGCTGTCCTGTATAACAGGATATTCCTTTTAATCTAAAAGAAAGGGGGAAAGATGAAAAAAGGTTTACTTGTGGCATTGTTGGTGATGCCTGCGTTGTTATGCAGTGAACCACCCAAAGTAGAAATAAAAGGTTCATTGCCAATTACTTCAGAAGGGAAAAGTCCCTTTGTTAGGATAGCAAAAGAATTAATGCCGGCAGTTGTAAGTATTTCCGCAGAAAAAACAGTGAATGTACGAGACCCGTTTTCTGAGTTTTTTGGGGGAACACCGGATGAATTTTTTAGACAATTTATGCCGGAACTTAAAAAAAGACAGACGCTTTCAGGTCTTGGTTCGGGGTTTATCGTATCCGAAGATGGCTATATTCTTACGAATAATCATGTAATAAGTGGGGCATCATCACTTACAGTAAAAATGATGGATGAGAAAGAATATAAAGCTAAAGTAATAGGAAGCGATCCTGTAACGGATATAGCACTTTTAAAAATAGATGTCAAAGGGCTTCCGTATGCAAAACTTGGAAATTCGGATGAAATTGAAGTCGGAGACTGGGTTATGGCAATAGGAAACCCGTTCCAGCTTTTCGGGACGGTTACGGTTGGAGTCGTCTCAGCTAAAGACAGACGGGATATTGGGATAGGATACGAAGATGGCGATGGTCCCAAAATACAGGACTTTATCCAGACGGATGCAGCGATAAACCCGGGGAATTCCGGTGGCCCGCTTGTAAACCTCAAAGGAGAAGTAATAGGCATAAATGCGGCTATAAAAACAAGTGGCAGTATGACTGGTAGTGGTATAGTAGGGAATATAGGAATCGGGTTTGCAGTTCCTATAAATATGGCACAAAAAGTAAAATCCGATTTAGTACAGTATAAAGAAGTAAAAAGAGGGTGGTTAGGAATTTATTACGAGGGAATAAATAGTAATCTTGCGGAAGCATACGGATTTAAGGATAACACGGGAGCGGGGATAGTAGTAACTTCAGTTCTTTCGGGTTCTCCTGCAGCAAAAGCTGGAGTAAAAGAGGAAGACATACTTGTTGAATGGGATGGCAAAAAGGTAACATATAAGAATTTTGCGACTATAGTTTTGCAAACTCCACTCAATAAAAAAATAACAATAAAGATATTTAGAGATAAAACATTCCAGACTTTATTTGTGACGGTAGGAGAGAAACCTGCAGAAATGAAGGGAACAGGGGAACCTCAAAAAGCTGAAAAATGGCTTGATATGGAAGTTGTTTCCGTAAAGAGTCCGGAAGCAGAAAAAATGAATATCAAAGCATCTTCCGGAGTAGTCGTGGCAAGTATAGATGAAGGCTCAATTGCATACGAAGCCGGGATAAGAATGGGAGACATAATAACAAAAATAGGAAATAAAGAAATAAAAAATTTACAGGATTATGAATCTGCACATTCTACATACGGCAAAAGTAAAGCTCCTATTGTATTTAAATTAAAGAGGGGAGACGGTAAGGCAATAGTAGCCTTTACTCCAAATCAGAAATAATAAAACAGAAAATTGTAAATCGTTAATCGGGATAGAAACAGATTAAAATGAAAGAACTAAAAAGTTGTGGTTTTTTCCAGAGTGTCCCTAAAACCGCTCCTTTATCATATGAAGAAGAGCGAGAATATATAAAGAAAATAAAGAAAGGGGATAAAGAAGCAAAAGATAAATTTGTAAGACTGAAGATCAGTTCAGTCGTGAGGCTTGCTTATTTATACAAGGGGCGGGGAGTAGATGTTGAAGACCTTATGCTGGAAGGGACTATAGGACTTTTAAAAGCTTTGGAGAAATACGATTTAAGAAAAAGAGTAAGGTTTATATCCTATGCCGTGTGGTGGATAAAACATTACATATTAAGAACGATTTATGACGGCGCCAAATCAATCAGAATTCCGATAAAAAAACAATTAGATAAATCTGCAATCAGGGGAATGGAGGAAGAGTTATCAAAATTATTTGGGAGATTGCCTACAACGGAGGAAATCTCAAGAGCATTGGGAATTAGCGTGAAAGATGTGGAAGAAGCAATGGATTTAGCGGAATCCGCAATTTCACTTGATACTCTGATAGGTGAAAAAACAACAATAGGCGACATTATGGGTACGGATATGGAGATACTCGAGAACAATGCCTTAATGTCGGTTTATGTTAGTGAAATCAAAGAAAACATAGATAAATTAAATAAGGTAGAGAGAACGATTATTCGTTTAAGATTTGGACTTGGAGGTGGGGCTGCTTATACATTGCAACAGGTTGGGAGCATATTGAATCTTTCTCGTGAGCGCATAAGGCAGATAGAAAAACGAGCTATTATTAAGTTGAGAAGGGCACTCGGATGAAAATAACGATAATCCCCCATAATACTTCAAATATAAAGACATTCAGGATCCGAAAATTCTGGATTGTTATAGTGGTAATTCTTATTGTGTTTCCTATTGTAAGCAGGTATCTTTTGCCGAAAGGTTTTTTAAATTCATCCGCAATAGAAAATATGAATAATCACCTGGAGAGTAGTTTGAATAATTGTTATGAAGAATACGGAAAAGTAAGTGCATATTACAAAAATATCGTATCTAAAGTTAATGCCATAGATAGATTTCAAACAGTTAAAGATGTTTCTTATGCAAATGAGAAAATGATTGGTATAGATGAACTTCTGGGAGAATTGAAAAGCTCCAAATATGTTTTGAGCAAAGTCGAACAGAAATTAACGGGGGATGCAGAGATTGGCGGGAGTATTCCCTGTATTTTGCCTACAAATGGTTTTGTAATCCAAACTTTTGGTAAAACAAAATACATATTTACCGGGGAAGAAAGATATTCCGAGGGAATAGATATTGCAGCGCCGGAAGGGAGTGCAATATTTGCTGCCGGTGCAGGGAGAGTTGAATATGCTGGTTTTTCATCTAATTCAGGGCTAACGGTTCGCATTGACCATAATTATGGTTTTGAAACTACGTATTCACATCTTGGATTATTGAAAGTAAGTAAAGGGCAGACAGTCAAAAGAAATCAGGTAATCGGTTACGCCGGAAAAACCGGAAAAACGATCGGACCAAGATTACATTATGAAGTGTGGCGGGCTGGGAGAGCTAAAAACCCTGTTGATTACATAGTGCAGGAAATTAGATATTTTTAGTTTGCCGGATGTGAGGAGGGGAAAATGGAAGAGGATACACTGCTTATTATAAAACCGGATGCCGTATCCGCCGGCACTGATGAGAAAATACTTGAACGGATAAAGACAGAAGGTTTTAAAATCGTTGAAACAAAATATGCAGGACTTTCACTGGAGGATGCGTCAAGATTCTATGCCGTCCATTATGGGAAAGAATTTTATAACAGGCTAATAAATTTTATGAGTTCGGGAAAAATTAAAGTATGCCATTTACGTAGAATTAATGCTATAAAACATTTAAGGGAGATAGTTGGCGCTACAGATCCTAAAGATGCAGCACCCGGGACATTAAGAAAACAATTTGGTACCAATGGTTGTGTTAATGCGGTGCATGCCTCGGATTCTGTAGATAATGCAAAAAAAGAAATAGCATTTTTCTTTAATACCAAAGAGCTGGTACAATAAATATACAGGGTAAAAAATGAGTAATGTAAAAAAAGCGGTTTTTATAACGGTTGTGGTTTGTGGTTTTCTTATTGGATTCGGTGGGGCTTTGGTTTACAGAATTAGCCGAAATCTGCCTTCCGTAGATTTACTCGAGACTTACAGGGCTTTGAGCTCAAAAGTTTACGATAGAAATAAACGAATAATTTATGAGTTTTACGAAGAAAAACGAATTCCGGTAAAACTTGAAAATATTCCTGCTCCAATAATAAAAGCCACTCTTGCTTTGGAGGATAAGAATTTTTATAAGCATCATGGTTTTGATATTAGTGGTTTCAGCAGGGCAATAATACTAAATGCTTTTCGTTTGCGAAGCGCACAGGGTGGTTCTACTATAACACAACAGCTTGCAAGAAACTTGTTCCTGACTTTTGATAAGAGTATACTGCGTAAACTTAAAGAGTTGATTTTAGCTTTGCGTATAGAACGAATTTATTCAAAAGATGAGATACTTGAACTTTATTTTAACCAGATTTACTATGGAAATGGAGCGTATGGAATAGAAACTGCGGCACAAACTTATTTTGGGAAACATGTGAATCAACTGAAACTGTATGAATATGCGTTATTAATAGGATTACCTAAGAGTCCTGCAAAATATAATCCGTACACCAACCTTGAAAATGCCACCGGACGAAGAAATCTTGTCATTAGTGTATTGGCTCAGAGTGGAGTGGTTAGCAAAGAAGAAGAAGAATTTGCTAAGAAAATACCGATAAAAGTATTTAAACAGACTTTTGTTCGCGGAACGGGAGCATATTTTATAGAAGAAATAAGAAAATGGGTATCTGCACAATTTGGAGCGGATGAACTTTACAGGGGAGGTATTTTAATATATACGACTCTGGATGGAAGTTTTCAGCAAGCTGCGGACTCAGTTGTAAAGAATGGATTAATGTCAATAGGGACAAGATTTAAATCGAAAGATACAACATTGCCTTTACAATCGGCACTTTTAGTTATGGACCCCAATACGGGCGGAATACTGGCAGAAGTCGGAGGTAAAGAATTCGGGAAAAGTACGTTTAATCGGGCAATTCTGGGAGAAAGACAGGCAGGTTCGGCGTTTAAACCGTTTGTGTGGACGGCAGCGCTTGAATCAGGTTATACGCCGGCATCAGTTGTAGAAGATGCGCCAATAGCCATTAAAGATTGGGGGAATAAAACATATAGGCCCGGTAATTATGACGAAGAGTTCTTAGGCCCAATTACTTTACGTAAGGCTTTAGCGTTATCAAGAAATTTAGTCTCCGTAAGGCTTATTATGGATATCGGTCCGGAAAAAGTCATTAGTTATGCTCGAAGAATGGGGATAACTTCGAAATTAGACCCGGTTATTTCGTTATCATTGGGATGCAGTTCAATAAGTTTGCTTGATATGGTTACTGCTTATGGAACGTTTGCCACCGGAGGGATAAGGGTTACGCCATATATGATAGAAAAAATAACTGACCTTGATGGTTCCGTTTTATATAAGAGACCACAATTATTTAAAGACCGTGTTTTGTCTCCACAAACGGCGTATCTTATGACAAGTATGTTGCAAAGCGTTGTAAATGAGGGGACAGGAATAAAAATAAGAAATTCAGGGCTTGAAGGCCCTATAGCGGGAAAAACAGGAACATCCGATGAATACGGAGATACGTGGTTTATTGGATTTACCCCCGATATGGTTTGTGGTGTCTGGGTTGGCTATGATACGCCTAAAAAGATAGGGTATAAGGCTACCGGTGCGGAAGTTGCGTTACCTATCTGGATATCATTTATGAAAGAAGCCTTGAAGAATAAACCAATGAATGATTTCCCGGTGCCTTCAGGACTTGTATGGAAAGATATATGCAAGAAATGTGGCAGCCTTGCAGGTCGTAATTCAGGCGCTGTCAGGACGGAAGTCTTTATTGAAGGAACTGAACCAACGGAATTTTGCACCTGTAGATGATTATGGAGAAAAAAGATTTAGTTATAATTGGATCCGGACCTGCCGGGCTTACGGCGGGAATTTATGCTCAGAGAGCAAAATTAAATACCGTTATCCTTGAAAAATATGTAACGGGTGGACTTGTAGTAAACACCGATATAATAGAAAATTATCCCGGGTTCAAAGAGATAAGCGGTTTTGATTTGATGCAGAAAATGGAAGAACAAGCAAGAGCTATCGGCGTGAATATAGTCCCGGAAGAAGTTGAAACTCTCGAAATACGAGATAACGTGAAAATTGTAAAGACATCAAAAAATGAATATGAAACGTCTGCAATAATAATTGCAACAGGAACTCATTATAAAAAATTAAATATTCCCGGGGAAGAAAAGTTCTTCGGTAAGGGAATATCCTATTGCGCTATCTGTGATGGTCCATTGTATAAAAATAAAAATGTAGCTGTTATAGGATGCGGAAATTCAGGCATACAGGAAGGATTATTCCTGCTTAAGTTTGTTAATCATATTACGTTTGTTGAGTTTTTGCCTTTTATTACGGCAGATAAAACTTTACAAGAAAGAGTAAAGAAACATACTAACGCAAAATTTTATTTTTCACATAAACTTGTAAGTGTAAACGGTGATAAAGGAGTTGAGTCCATCACGATAGAAGGTGATGGAGTAGAAAAAACCATAGACGTTACAGGTGTATTTATTTTTGCAGGATTGACTCCAAATACCGCTTTTTTGAAGGATGTTGTACAATTGGATAACAAAAGATATATAATGACAAACGAACACCTCGAGACTTCGGTGCCCGGTATTTTTGCTGCCGGTGATGTCAGGGAAAAACGATTCCGTCAAATCGTAACAGCAGCCGGAGACGGTGCATTAGCAGCATTCTCTGCAGAACTATATATAGAAAAAAACAGTAGTTAATGATGTGTTTTTTGACTAGAAAAAATAATTACTGAATTAGTTTCTAGGTGAATTCTCAAAAAAGTTAGCGCAAAATGAACATAAGTTTTTAGTTGTCTTTTTGTATTAAAAATAAATGAGATTTTAATTTGACAATGATAAAACTTCTTAATATATTGTCCATTAATAAGGTTATATATTAAATCAAGGGGATAAAAATGAAAAAATGGTATATTTTTTCTTTAGTATTTTTTGTTTTTTTTGCGACTTATTCAGTTAGAGCGAGTAAAACAAGTTTATCAAGAAATGTAGCTGCTCAAACGGAAAGTAATTCAGTCGTAAAACGTAAAGTTTCAATAGGACAAGTAAAACCACTTTCAAAATTGTCTCAAAAGATATCCTTAAATAGTATAAAAACCGCAAAATACAAGAAAGCTTATGTGCCTTCTCCAAAAACAGAAAATTATTTTAAAAAAGACGTAACAGTATTGAATTCAACTAGTAGAAGTATAGAGTTTTTGTATACTCCTGATAATATCATAAAATCGGAACTTCCGCACTATACTCCAAGTAGTTATCAGGAGCAAATACCTGAAAAATCTACTCTTCCCATAAAATATGTTACGATAGGAGTCCCGATAGGCGCAACTGTTAGAGTGGAGGTAGTTGAAGCTATAACCGTAGAATCTACAGGAGTAGATATCCCGCCAATATATGAAATTACAGGGGGAAACGTAAAAGGTAAAGCATCTTCACAGGATGGGTTTTTACCTTCTGCGATTGCAAGCGTAGAAGAGCAAGCGCTTTATAGAGGACAGGAAATCGTAAAAATCGGAATAAATCCATTTAGGTATAATCCTAATAGCAAAACTCTATTGTTTTATAAGAGTTTACGGGTAAAGGTTAATTTTTATGGTGGCGATGCAGGTGTAGCACATCAGGATAGATTTTTTGAAAAAGTATTTGAATCAGTGCTTCTTAACTATGAACAGGCAAAGAACTGGAAAAAAGAAAGCGAAACAAAAAAATTGCATTTTTACACTAATAATTGGTATAAGGTGGAAGTTAAAGAAGAAGGCATATATAAAATTGACACTTCACAGGTTGATTTATCAGGTGTTGACCTCAGTACTGTAAGATTATATAACGGTGGAAGTAAAATGGTTATCGGAACAAGTGATACCTTGAAAGAAGTCCCTATTTATATCCTTCCGAATAATTCTATTTTATTTTATGGAACATCACTTGACGGATGGGGAAAGAATGATTTAGCTTTCCTGAATCCATATGCATCTACTAATGTTTATTGGCTTACATATGGTGGAGGCAGTGGGAGAAGAGACAGCATTTCAGGTAGTTCAGTTCAAAATGCGCCCGCGTACTTTTTTGATACTTTGCATATAGAAAAAGATTCTATTTGTCCGGCAAAAAGTGGACTTGCCTGGGTATGGGATAAACTTGAACGTATTTCATCAGTTTCAAGTCTAAAAAAAGATTATACGTTTGATGCACATAGTTGTTATAATGATTCCTGCAAGATAAAATTTGCCGTTTATGGCTGGTATACTGATATGAGTCAATATAAGCCTGAGGCGACGGATATGAATCATAACATAAAATTATATTTGAATGGAGTTGAATTTTATAATACAAGTTGGATTGGCCCACAGGAATACCCTCCGAAGTTTTTTGAATTTGATGCTTCCGGATTTCACGACGGAACGGATACTGTTACCATTGAGTTATATAAAGGAAGTTCAATGACAAAAGATGTCATATTTTTTGATTACTTTGAAGTTGTTTGTAAAAAGAAATATGAAGCGTATACCGGAAACTTAAAATTCAGTGGAGAGGATTCTCTCGCCTTTACATTAAAAGGTTTTCAATCGTCTCCTGTGATTTTTAATATTACGAATCCTCTTGACCCCAAAAGGGTTGCCAATGTTGATTTTGATACGGGAGTGGTTAGTTTTCAGTGCCCCGGCGGTGTTTATTATGCAAGTGACAGTTTTAAAATCCCGGTTATAAAAGAAGAAAGTCCGTATAATATAAGGAATATGTCACAAAATCTGGATTTTATAATAATCGCTCATCCTGATTTTATAAATTATGCAAATACGCTTAAAACTTATAGAGAATGGCAGGGATTAAGCACTGAAGTTTTTTCTACTGTGGATATATATAATAATTTTAGCTGGGGAATAGAAAATTCGCCGTATGCGATAAAGAACTTTCTATCGTATGCTTACGATAATTGGGGACAACCCGGATATTGTCTTTTACTTGGTGCCGGGACATATGCATACAAGTCAGACGTATCAAAAAATCGTATTCCTGCGAGGGAAGAAGGATATAAGGTTGGTGAATATGGTTATCCCCCTCAAGGTAATTATTGCTGGGATGATTGGTTTTCACAGCATAACTTAGCAGTTGGAAGGATTACGGCAAAAACTAAAATTGAAGCAGAGAATGCAATAGATAAAATTACTAAGTATGAAAAAGCAGACCAAGGGGTATGGAAGAATCGTATTCTATTGATTTCAGACGATGAATATCCGGATAGAGATATGTTTGTAGCAAATGAAGAAAGATGTGCAAATATGATTCCACAAGAATATGACGTGTTTAAGGTTTATTCTATGAACTATCCGTTAGAAACTTGTAATCGTAAACCTACGGCAGAAAACGATATCATAAGACATATTGATAAAGGTATGAATATGGTGCTTGCGGCCGGGCATGGTAATCTTTATCTTTTCTGTCACGAGATTCTTTTTTATAATCCACAGGATATAGAAGTCCTGAATAATGGTGTAAAAAACCCAATTTGGCAATTCTGGTCTTGTGGAATAGGATGTTTTGACCGTATGGATGATGATTGTATGGCTGATTATTTACAGAAAATACCCAACAAAGGCACCATTGCTTCTATTGCGGCTACCAGGACTACAGGTGGTTCATCGGGTATGGATACTTTACTGGTTAATCTATTACTAAAACAAAAATTAAATACGTTAGGCCAGGTAGTATATGGGCAGAACTTATCCAGAAATCTCCAGGTAAATGAAAATTTATTTGCTGACCCTGCAACAAGATTCCCCTCATGGTCAATTAATGTAGAAATTGATTCTTTTTCTGATACTCTTATGGGTGGAACTATGCTTGAGATAGAAGGCACAGCACCGAATGCAAATTTTGCACATATTACGGTTAGGAGTTCGGAATATAATTATACCTATGTTTATCATGGATATCCTGGAATTGAGGGAAATACTAAATATAAAATGCGCGGCAGGATGGTAGATAATCAATTGTGTGAGGATATTTTATTTGAAGGCATAACGGAAGTAACAAATGGAAAATGGAAAGAGAGTTTCTATATTCCAAAACTTGATTCGATTCAAGATTCATTACTGTGGGGAGCATATGGGAAAATTAGTGTATTTGCCTGGAATGATACAAGTTGCGGGAATGCTGCTACCCCGGTTACGATTATGCCCGGTGGCGATAACCCCGGAGACACGGTAGGCCCTGCGATTCAACTCTTTGTAAATGGTGTTTCTATGGGAGATACTATAAATACTGCTGAATTTATGTTTTCAGCTTTACTGGAAGATGAATCTGGAATTAATGTATTTAATAAAATAGTGCCATATAATCTTGCTCTTACGTTAAGAATAAAAAATGGTCAATTGCTGCCAAGAAATATACAGCTTGCCGATTATTTTCAGTACGATACCGGAAGTTGTACTCGTGGAAGTATTTCATATCAGCTTAGTTTGAGCGAAGGAGAGGATACATTGGAACTACAGGCTTCCGATAATTTGAAGAACAGAACCGTATTTTCTACTATTGTAGTAGTTGGAGTTGAAGAAACGGATACTTTAACAAAACTTTTCAGTTTTAATCAGAACTCTTCAAATCCATTTATAAAGTCAACAATTATTAGTTACCAGATACCTTTGAAGAGTAATGTTTCATTAAAGCTCTTTGACCTTTCCGGGCGATGTGTAAAAACATTAATAGAGTGTGAAAAATTGCCCGGTCGGTATGAAGAAAAATTGGAATTCAAAGATTATCCTGCCGGGATATATTTTGTTAAATTTAATGCCGGAACTTATAATGAAACAAAAAAAATAGTATTAATAAAATAAGTTTTAACGTAAAAAGGGGGAGTAAATGGATTGGGGATTAAGCAATAGAATCAATAGAATATTTAATAAAGAAACGGGACGCACGGTGATGCTTGCCGTTGACCATGGTTACTTTTTAGGTCCGATAAGCGGGTTGGAAACCCCATCAAAAACCGTTACTCCTTTGATTGAATATGCGGATTCCTTAATGCTTACCCGCGGGATACTCAGAACATCCGTAAAACCGGATAATAATATACCAATCGTATTGAGAGTTTCAGGCGGAACAAGCATTCTGGATGAAGATTTATCCAATGAAGGAATTACTACATCAATTAAAGAAGCAGTTAGGCTGAACGCTTCGGCCGTAGCGTTATCCATATTCGTAGGCGCTCCTAATGAAAAAGAGACGTTATTGAATTTGGCTAAACTTGTTGATGAAGCCGAAGAATATGGTATAGCAGTTCTTGCAGTTACTGCAGTCGGTAAAAATATGGTAAGAGATGTAAGGTATTTAGCATTAGCTTGCCGTATTGCGGCTGAAATCGGAGCGCATATAGTAAAAACTTATTATTGTGAGGAATTTGAAAAGGTTATAGAAAGTTGTCCCGTTCCCATTGTTATTGCGGGAGGGAAAAAACTTCCCGAGGAAGAAGCGTTCAAATTGGCATATAATGCGATTCAAAAAGGAGCAAAAGGTGTGGATATGGGAAGAAATATATTTCAATCGGAGTATCCTGTTGCGGCAATGAAAACAATAAAAGCTATTGTTCATAATGGTATAGGGTTGGAAGAAGCTTGCGCATTGTTTAATAAATTGAAAAAATAACTGGAAAATTACGCCTATATATTTAATTAATATAACTAAGAAGAGAAGATTTTCACCGCAGAGCCGCAGAGAACGCAGAGAATAAAAAGGAAAAGAACAGAAACAGTAACTACAGAGGACACAGAGAGGAAAAACGGAAAGTTTGAGAGTTGAAAAATGGAAAAAGAAATAAATAGAGAAAGCAGGTTAGGGTTTAAAAAGAACTAATATGATAAAAGAAAATGAAGTGTCCGAGAAAGTAATTGGTTTAGCAATTGAAATGCATAAAACCTTAGGCCCCGGATTATTAGAATCCCCCTATGAAGAATGTTTTTGCAGAGAACTAACTCTAAATAAACTTTCTTTTGAAAGGCAAATACCTTTACCGGTAGAGTATAAAGGTGTTCGTTTAGATTGTGGATACCGTCTTGATTTAGTCGTTGAAAATTGTGTAATTGTTGAATTGAAATCTATTGAAGCTCTACTCCCAATTCATCAAGCTCAAGTTCTAACATATTTGAAATTGACAGGAATAAAAGTAGGATTGCTTATAAATTTTAATGTCCCTATTTTAAAAGATGGTATAAAGAGGATAGTAAATAAATTGTAGACTCTGCGAACTCTGCGTCTCTGCGGTGAATATTTTCAACGCAAGATTGCTGAGGCCGCAAAGATAAAAATGAATTTTGATAAATTACTTTCTTTCCCGAGAAAAACGAAGATGTATCTCAAGGTAAAGAATAAACTTAAAACCCCATTAGTCCTGATTTATTTCATAACCAATAAATGTAATATGCATTGTAAACATTGTTTTTATTGGAAAAGTCTGAGCAAGGATGAAAACACGCTTAATTTGGAAGAGATTGGCAAGATTGCAGGCTCTTTGAAGTCCCCGCTCTCGTCTATTTTAATTACGGGGGGAGAACCTTTTTTGCACTCACAAATTGTCGAAATATGTAAGACATTTTACGATAAAAACAAACCGATGAATTTCCATTTTATGACTAACGGGGTGCCTTCTTCCAAAATTATTGAAACTACGGAGTCTATACTTAAAAATGTGAATAGTAATCTTCATTTCCAGATATCAATTGATGGAGTAGAAGATATACACGATAAAATAAGAGGCAAGGAAGGGTGCTTTAATGAAGCCGTTAAAACATTGAAAGAATTAAAAAAACTTTCCACAAAGCATCCTAACTTAACCGTTCATATTTTAACCGTAGTATCAAAATTAAATTATAAACATTTGGTTCAGCTTTCAGAGTTTACTACGAATGTTTTGAAAATCCCCATAACTTTTGAATTTGCGCGAGGAAATGAATTATTCCAAAATAATCCTTTGTTGTCAAAAAGTTATAACCCGTCTTCGCCCGATAAAACCTTACTAACTTTAGACGAAATGAAAAAAACATACAATGAAATAAAAAAGATTTATACTCTTGAGAAATCAAAGCTTGCCGTTGATTTGTCTTTTTCTTTGCTGGGGTTGAAAAAGGAAATCGAATTAATAGAAACAAATTGTAAAATCGTTGATTGTGTTGCCGGGAATCAAATTGGCGTGCTTTATCCTGACGGGAAGGTTGCGGGTTGCGAATTGATAGAATCAAAACTTAATATAAGAGATTTTGACCTTGATTTCCATAAATTATGGCAATCAAAAAAGATGGATGATTTCAGGAAAAAAATAAAAAACTGTTATTGTATTCACGGATGTTTTTTGCAGACAAGTTTGCTTAACTCAATAAAATATGGTATCTTTTATCATCCCCACCCATAATAGTCGGGAATACGTTGGAAAATGTATAGATTCTATCTATAATTTAACCCTTAATAATATTTTTGAAATAATAGTTATAGACGATGCTTCAACGGATAATACTTTCGATTTTATTCGTAAAAATTATCCCGGTGTGAAGTGTTTTTGTGCTTCGGAAAGAAGCGGTGCGGCTTACGCAAGAAACCTTGGAATAGTTAATTCCTGCGGGAATATTCTTGTTTTTATAGATGCGGATGTATGGTTGGATAAAGAATGCATTAACGAGTTATTAGCTCAAATGAATCGCTCCATGCCTGACGGCAGGCAGGCAGGCGGTAATTATGATATGGAACATCCCGCCCCGGCGGTGATTTTATATACGGTTCCGTATTTTCCTAATGGAATTCCTATTTTTCCTATTTTTGCGGCAAAAGAATATCCCGTGATTTCTGCGATTTTTATGATGCAAAGAAAAGCGCTGGCGAAAATGGATAAATATTTTGATGAAAGATATGAAATCTATAACGAAGACCTTGATTTTTTCTTAAGATGTAAGATATGCGGATTAACTGCAAAATATGTAGAAAATGCAAAAGCTTACCATTGGTTAAAAGATTCTAAAAATGCCGAATTTAGATATTATATGGATTTGCGAAATTCAATTTATGCGTATTTAAAATTTTATAAACTTGGTAAATCCATTGTCGGGTTTCCGTCCATAAAAATTATTCTACAGAATATTGGTGATTTCTTATGGAATAAAAATGCTTATTCAAAATTGTATTTTGAACCCGCCTCGGGCGGATTCCTTAAAATATGGTATAAAATTAATCCCAGGGCAAAGATTACACAAAAGACAAGATTTTATATAGTGTATATGATTTTTAAGGCTTTTATGTGGAATGTTAGAAGATTGCGTGAGATAAAAGAGGAACATTATTATTTTAGGATGTTTTTAAGTAATTTAAAACTTGCCAATTAAAATCAAATAGATATATTTACTAAAATGTTGATACTGATAATTGCTATTTTGTCTTTTAGAACGCCTTTATTCTCAGAAAAAGAGTCATCCCTTCGCGAAAATCTTTCAAGACAAACAGTTAATACAAAACTTAGTTTAGCGGATAGTATTTCAGGTTATGATGTAATAAATTATGATATCCTGCTTGATATTGCTTTCCCGGGCAAGCAAATAACAAAAGGATGGACAGAAATCACTGCCGTAGCAACGGAAAACATAGATACTACAAAACTTAATTTCGTCGGGTTGAATATTGATAGCATTAAGGTTAACGGAATTAATGTTAATTATAGCAGAACCGACACAGGAATAAATACATTATTGAATGTCAGTTCGGGAACGACTATTACGGCAGGCGATACTTTTGTAATCGGAGTTGGCTATAACGGGACACCTTCGGAAGGATTATATTACAGCACGACTAATGCGGGAATTGCGTATACAATGAGTGTTCCATGGCCTACAAGCGAGTTGCCCGTAGGTGCAAGATACTGGTTCCCATGTAATGACGTTTTTACGGATAAGGCGAAGTTCTGTTTTTCAATAACCGTTCCTTCAGTTTATTATGTGGTAGCAAACGGGTTGCTGGAAAAAGTCGATACCATAAGTACAAAGTGTAAATATAAATGGGTGGAAAATTATTCAATACCTACCTGGTATGCAGCGTTTTCAATTTCTAAATATGTTATTCTGCGCGATACTTTTAGTTATAAAGGGGATACTATGCCTGTTAATAATTTCGTATTCCGATCTGATTCTGCGAGTGCGTTAACCGCATTTTCTAACGTTCCGGATATGCTTACTTTCTTTTCTGATACATTTGGAGACAAGTATCCTTTTTTTAATGAAAAATATGGATTTGTCCGCTTACCTTCTTTAAGTTGGGCGATGGAATATCCAACAAACGTGTTTTTTGCGTTGCCCATACCTAATGACCATACCCGTGAGATGACGATTGCTCATGAAACTTCTCACCAGTGGTGGGGAGGCTCAATTACTCCGATTAGCACTAAAGATATCTGGTTGAATGAAGGATTTGCCACTTATTGTGAAGCTTTATATTCGGAACACTGGCAGAGCGGAGCATCTTACAAAGATTATATGAAAACAAGCATTATGGATTGGCATCTTACATATGGAGACTCTACTCTGGGGTATCCTTTTGCTATTTATAATCCACCTGAACAGGGCTTGTGGTCAAACACGACTTATGAAAAAGGTGCTTCCGTGCTTCATATGTTAAGACACCTGACCGGCGATAGTTTATTTTTTGCAATCCTAAAAAATTATTATGCTACTTATAAATATAAAATTGCAAGTACGGCAGATTTTCAAAACCTTGCTGAAGGTATGTATGGCAAAGATTTGGACTGGTTTTTTGACGAATGGATATATAAGGCAGGACATCCCGATTATGAGTATGCTTTCTGGTATGACTCGCTTGCCGTTGACAGTTTTAACTTGAACATATTTGTCAAACAAGTGCAGTCGCATAATTATAATGTCCCTTCATTTAAGATGCCGATAGATATAAAAGTAAATAATCTTACCGGGGATACCGTAAGTTTTGTATTAGAAGATTCTTTAGATTATCAGCAATTTAATTTGTCTTTGAATATAAAACCTGAAAATGTAATTTTTGACCCTGATAATTGGATTCTGAAAACAAAGAAATTGGTTGGTATTGAAGAAAACGCCAACTCGCAATCCAAAATTCCAAATCTGCAATTGGACATATCTCCAAATCCGTTCATTCAGAAAACCGTTATTAGTTATTCCGGAGTTGCTAATCAGACAAAAAATTTGCAGTTAACGATTCGAGACGTTTCCGGTCGTTTGGTTCGCCAATTTCCGATTAACTATTTCCGATTAACTATTTCCCAAATTATCTGGGATGGTAGGAACGATGACGGGAAAAAGGTAAGCAGCGGGATATATTTCTGTGAGTTAAAAGACGGGAATCATAAAAAGATAAAGAAGATAAACTTAATTAAATAGTGCCAATTCGTCTAAAGTGGTCTAACAAACCTTTTGAGATTGTCATTCTGAGTCGAAGACGAAGAATCTCTCTGTTGGATGTCTTTTCGTGACTCCCTTCCTTTTTTTTGTGCTTTCGTGTGACGTAGCGCGACCTTTTAAGGTCGCTTCTTTTTGTCTATCTTCAATGGGGTTGCTCCAATAGGTAGGTCAGGGTTTCTTCTTAGAAAGGGACAGATTTTTTATAGCCTGTACGACTTCAAGGATTATCCAGTCCGGGGTGGAAGTTCCAGCGGTTACGCCAACGGATAATTTATTTTTGAACCATTGTTTTTTTATTTCGTCTTTTGTTTCTATCTGGTAGGCTTCGCACCCCTGACTTCGCGCAAGTTCGGCTAATCTTTTTGTATTTGCCGAATTTTTTCCTCCCACGATTATCATTAATTTAACTTTTTTAGCCAATTCCAGTGTTTCTTGCTGGCGTGAGATAACGGCTCTGCAGATTGTATTATATACGCGGACTTCTTCCGCTTTGGATAAAAGTTTCCCTACCATTTCCGCAAATATTTCCGGGGAAAGAGTCGTTTGAGAAACGATGCCGAGTTTTTGAACTCTAGGTAATTTTGCAATGGCTTTCATCTCGTTTATGACTGTGGCTCTGAAATTTGTATGTCCGATAATTCCCTGGACTTCGGGGTGTTCCGCAGCTCCGATTACCACAACGTTGTATCCTTCGTTACACAATCTTTTTGCGTACTCCTGGGCTTTCTGAACGAAAGGACAGGTAGCGTCTATTATTTCAAACCCCATTTTCTGGGCTTTGGGTATAAATTCCGGGCTTACCCCGTGTGAACGGATGATTAACTTTCCGGGTGTTATTCCTTTAAGACTGTCTAAAGCGCTTACACCGGTTTTTTCAAGTTGAGCAACGACTTGGGGATTATGTATTATGTGTCCCCACGTATAAGCCGGCGTTTTGTTGTTTTTTATCGTGTGATATGCAATATCTATGGAGCGTTTTACTCCAAAACAAAATCCGTAATTAGGTATAAGAAAAATTCGCATTTATTTTTTTAAGTCTCTTGCCATTTCTTCAATACGGGATTTTAATTCCCGTGTTATCATTTTACGGGCTTCTTTTGAGTTTTTAAATTGACGATAAAAATCGGTAGGAATTGGTTTGCCGAGTTTTATCAACACACTGGTTTTTCTAAACATCTGGGTAATAAGAGGAGTATTTGTATTGACGACGAGAACCGGGATTATTGGAACATTGAATTGAAAAGCCATCCAGGCAACTCCTTCGTTAAATTCGTTCAAATGCCCTACTTTACTTCTTGTGCCTTCCGGGAACATTATTATCGCAAATTTTTTGCGCAATACCTCTTTAGTATAATCGAATGTGGTTTTTTCCGGTTTTTCTATGTTAATAGGATAAGCATTAAACGCTTTCATTATGAAAGTGGCGAACTTGCTGGAAAAAAACACCGAAGTTTTCGATAAGAAGTAGCATTCACGGTTCCATGCGGCAGTTCCGACCAATGGAGGGTCAAAATTTGACAGGTGGTTTGGAGCAATAATCAGACCGACATTTTCAAGAATATTTTCCCTGCCTTCCACTTGAAATCCAAATAATATCGTCCACATATAGTTAATGACTTTTGTGCCTATACGGTATCGTAATTTCATCATATTTATTTTGTTCCCTACCTACTGCCTACTATTTCTGTAATTTTTATGACTTGTTCTTCTATGCTGAGGTTTGTGGTATCTATAACTATGGCACCATCCGGTATTTTCAGGGGGGAATGTTTTCTTGTGCTGTCCTGTTTATCTCTCGACTTTATACTTTCTATAATAGATTCGAAACTTTCGGGAGTTCCTTTTTCGGATAATTCTTTTTCTCTTCTTTTTGCTCTCGTTTCAACGTTTGCGTCCATATATATTTTTATTTCTGCATTCGGGAATACGACCGTTCCCATATCCCTGCCTTCGCAAACGATTGATTGATTTTGGGCTATTTTGCGTTGCAGTTTGACCATATTTTCACGGACTCCTTTGTATGTGGAGCAAAGGGATGCGAGTTTCCCGATTTCCTCGGTTCTTATTTGGGAGGAAACGTCTTCATCATTCAGGAGTATTTTTGTATCTACAAAACGAATATTAAGTTCGGGAACTAATTTTTCTACTTCCTTTTCATTTGAGGGGGATATATTATTTTTCAGGACAGCAAGGGCGACGACTCTGTACGTGGCGCCGGTGTCGAGATATTTGAATCCGAGTTTTTGTGCGACAAGTTTTGCAGTTGTAGATTTTCCACTTCCGGCAGGTCCGTCTATTGTAATAACCATAATGTAGTATTCTTATTGAATAATTGACAAAAAGTCAAGCCTTTTTGTGCAATAAAAGCAAGAACTGTAAAAAGTGTCCTACACTACGCTTCTGGATAGCAATCTCTAATGACTATCGTCAAAGAGCTTGCTATAATTTATTGTTACTAATTATACTACCTGTCACATTGATTTCAGTTATTACATTTATTACCAGTTGTTACATTTTTTACTATAGTTTTACGTAGCATTAAGAATCGCCTTAAAAATCATATTCAGTTCTTTATTCTTGAGGTTTGGTCGTATGGGTATATTGAATATATTTTTGTACACCTTTTCAGAATAAGGGCAACAAGACTTTATTCCCGCATTTTTCAAATGCAATGGGGTATACATTTCTTCGGGCTCGATGCCCATTTTATGAAAACTACTTTTTAATTTGGAACATTCGTCTGCATTTTCAAATATTAGAGATAACTTGGTATAAACATTATTTTTATCGCACTGTAAATGGAATTTCAATCCCGTTTGTTTTAGCGCTTTTATTACTTTTTCGGCATTGTTTCGTCTTTTTTGTAAAACAGTTTCCAGTCTATCTAATTGTATGGACAATAACCTTGCATCCAACGGGTGCATTTTATTGTATTTATAAGAACTAATTATATTCCTGCTTTCAAACTCAATATCCTTTTTTAAGAAATATTTCCACACTACGTTTTCAAATCTTTTCTTTACCGTCCCGGTGTTTTCGTTTCCCAAATTCTTTGATTCTTCAAGGATTTCTTTTTCAAGAATATTTGAAACTAACATCCCGCCTGACGTAGCCATCAGGTTTTTCCCCATTCCAAACGAGAAAATCGCCATGTAGTATTGTGTTCCCCAAAAACCTTTAGAGTCTCTACCGCCTAAACTCTGGCATACATCTTCAATAACGATTATGCCTTTTTCTTTTGCCATTTTTGCCAAGCTCTCTATTTCTGCTTTACATCCGGATAAATGGGGGATAAGTAGTGCCAAAACTTCTGTGTTTAAATAATCTTTTACTGTGGAAGACGTTATGTTTAAATCTTCTCCTATATCCACTAAAACAGGTTTCAGTCCTGCTTTTATTACAGGGTCAAAAGTGCCTTTGCATCCATAAGTAGGGATTACGACTTTGTCTCTTTTAGGATATTCGTTTTTCAAAACTTTTAGAGCTAATTCAAATGCCGTTCTACCGCTGCTTGTGGGGATAATCGTTCCTTTTATATTTAATTTGTTCCTAAATTTTTCCGTTAACGTTTCGACGAAGTTGTTGTCTTCGGAGTCTCTATAGAAAGTCCCGCAAAAAAACTCTCGTATTCCCCAGTATGGTTTTATAAATGCTATTTTTGGAAAAGATGGTTTAGAGGGTGAACTACGCATATTTCTACTACATTCGTTCCGGAAGTTTTGTCTCTGCGAGGTGGAATATCTGCCAGCAGACCAAAAATACGAGGACAGAAACTACAGACATAATGACGAAACCCGTTGGTTCTTTTATATGTCCATACGCTATTAAATCCCTTGGCGCAGTAATTAACGGACTTAACGGGTTAAACTTAAAAAGCCTGGAAAATCTAATTGGTACGGGATACAAAACAGGCGTCAAAAACATACAGAAAGTCAAAAGTATGGATATCATATTCATAGTGTCCCTTACTACGGCATTAATGACGGATAATATCATACTTAATCCCAACGTTAAAAGTATAAGCGGGATAAGCGCAAATGGGAACAGCAATATTCCCCAACTCGGTACAAACTTGAATACTATGAAAAGTAAAATAACCAGGCAAAATCGTACAAGGAAATCAAATATTACCTGTCCCATAGCTGAAAATACCAAAGCTTCGCGCGGGAAATTTATTTTCGAAATCATACTGCCTGCGGCTAAAATAGAATGAGAACCTATCGTTACTCCACCGGAAAACAATTGCCAGACAGATAAGCCTATCAATGCAAACAAAGGATATGGAATGTCCGTCGGTCTAATGTTCAAAATCCCTGCTCTGTTCAATAGTATAAATGTTCCGATTGCAACAAAAGGATTTATGAGCACCCAGAAATATCCAAAAAGAGATTGCTTGTATCTGCCGATTAAATCTCTCAGGAACAAGCGGATTATAAGCTCTTTGCTTTTCCGCAGTTCCCGGAACATATCTTTCCATATTCCCAAACCTTTTGCCCCGGATTTATCTGAAGTATAAACAACATAAGGAGATTGATTCATTTTTAAATCAAAAATCCCCCGTTAACACGGGATAACAATCTCTAATTAACATAAGAGTTTGTAAAAAAATTAAAATGCAAAAATAGAATGAGATAATTAAAAAACTACTTATATACCTTTTTGCAAGGCGGCGAGCGGATTCGAACCGCTGCATAGTGGTTTTGCAGACCACTGCCTTACCGCTTGGCTACACCGCCATATATTCTTTTATTACACTTTAGTCGCAAAATAAAAAAATTTTAGCAAACTGTCGTTTATTTTAATATGATTGGTCTTCTTGTCAATCGTTTTTTCTAATCCGAAACTTACTTTTAAACACTTTTTTGTAAAAAGTTATTGACAAAACTATTTATTTGCATATTCTCTGCAACATAATCTTGGTGGTTATATTCTGAGGGACACACCCGTTCCCATTTCGAATACGGTCGTTAAGCCTCAGGAGCTGATGGTACTATCCTGGTGACGGGATGGAAGAGTAAGTACTGCCAGGGTTTTTTTTTACCCTATTTCCCCGTTCCCCCGAATAAAAATCCGAAGTAAAGATAAAAAATGATTCCAAAGCAAAAATTATATTGCAAAAACGATAACGAGTGATATATAGGAAAAATAGGGAAAAGTTAGCTAAAATGGGATCGTACTTTTCCTTTTGTTGTAATCTTGTGAAAATCTGTGAAATCTTGTGGTTTGTTGTTTTGTTTAGAATAATATTATGAAAAATGATTTAAGTTCGGAAACAGTGGTAAAAGTAGAAAATGTCAGCAAGAAGTTCTGCAAGAGTTTAAAGAACTCAATGTTATACGGAGCGGGGGACATTATAAAGTCAAGCATTGGGATGAACAGAAATTCCGGTAAATTACGAAAAGATGAGTTCTGGGCGCTGGATGGGATTTCTTTTGAGTTAAAAAAAGGCGAAGCGCTGGGAATTATCGGCCCAAATGGTTCGGGAAAGACTACGTTGTTAAAACTTCTGAACGGAATCTTTATGCCGGACAAGGGAAAGATAGAGATGAAGGGCAAAGTTGGTGCACTTATAGAACTCGGGGCAGGGTTTCATCAAATGTTGACGGGACGGGAAAACATATATATTAATGGAGCGATATTAGGAATGAGTAAAAAAGAAATAAACGAGAAGTTTGATTCCATTGTGGACTTTGCGGATATAGGGGATTTTCTTGATGCTCCCGTGAAACATTATTCCAGCGGTATGTATATAAGATTGGGTTTTGCGATAGCGATTCACAGCGAGCCGGATATTTTGTTAATAGATGAAATATTATCGGTCGGCGATATAAGTTTTCAGGCGAAATGTCTGGAAAGAATGAAGAAATTTATGGAAGATAAATCAATACTGTTCATATCTCATAATTTAACTACGGTAAAAGGGTTGTGCAAAAAGTCAATTTTAGTATCAAAAGGAAAAACAATAGACAGCGGTGACTCCGAAAGAGTTATTGATGATTATGAAAGAAGGGTTTATAATCAGGTGCCGGGCGTAAAAAACAAAGAAAATATTACAAATATAGATTCAAAAATCATTCATATTGGAGAAATAGAGTTGTTTGATGAGAAAGGGGTGCGAAAGGATACTTTCCGTATGGGGGAAACTATAGTTGCAAAAATACCATATAATGCGTATAAAAAAATAGAAAATCCTGTGTTTACGGTAGGAATAGTAAGAACTATTGATGGTATTCAATGTTGTGCTACTACTACAGCCATTGATACTATAAAAATGGGCAACATAGAAGGGGAAGGTTTTGTAGAAGTTAAGTTGGAACTTCCGTTATTAATTCCCGGGACATATAAAATAGGGGCTTCCGTATGGGATGCAGAGAAGAGAACGATTATATATACTTCTCGGGGAATAGATAAATTCTATATTTCATCAGATTTGCCAGGTGTAGATAAAAATTACGGTTTTTTTGTCCCGAAAGCACAATGGAAAGTTTGAAATAATTTTATAAATGAATTTTATTTATTGAATAAGGAAATTATATGTGTGGAATAGCGGGAATTTTAAGTTGTAAAAAAGAGCCAAAGCATTCCCTTGAAAATATGATAAAGGAAATGAATAAATCTCAAAAACATAGAGGCCCTGATGGGGAAGGAATATGGGGTGATAAAAACAACACATTGGGATTGGGGCATGTAAGGTTGAGTCTTATAGATATAGAAAAGGGAGACCAGCCAATGGAAGATGAAGAGCTGGTTATTAGCTATAATGGAGAAATTTATAACTATATAGAATTGAGAGATATTCTTGGAAAGGAAAACTTTAGAACTAATTCAGATACGGAAGTGATTTTGAAGGCATATAGAAAATGGGGAGAAAAATGTGTTAGTCACTTAAGAGGAATGTTTGCTTTTGCTATATGGGATAAAAAAAAGAACTATTTATTCATTGCAAGAGACAGGTTTGGGATTAAGCCGTTCTATTATTTTATAGAGGATGGAAGATTTTATTTTGCTTCAGAAGTAAAAGCATTGATTCCGTTCAAGAATAATATAGAAATGGATAACAATGCTTTGAAGGATTATATCTATTTTCAATTTTATCTTGGAGATAAGACTTTGTTTAAGGGCGTATATCAATTACTTCCAGCCCATTCTGGTTTTGTAAAAGTTGAAAAAGGTAAAATAGATATAAGTATAAAAAAATATTGGGAAGTATATTATAATTTAGACTTTACTCATAAAGAAGAATATTTTGTAAAGAAGGTAAAAGAGTTATTATTTGATTCCATAAATATTCACTTGAGAAGCGACGTTGAAATAGGTTCCTTTATAAGTGGAGGTATAGATTCCGGGATTATTGCTTCTACTGCAAAAGATATAAAGAACAATTCAAGATTTTTAGGATTTACAGGAAAGTTTTCAGGGGAAGAAGAATATGATGAATCTAAATATGCCAGGATTTTAGCTGCACACAAAGATATTTCACTTTATGAAAAAGACATAAAGGAAAAGGATTTTGTAGATAATATAAAAAAAATAATATATTCTTTAGATTATCCCCTTGCAGGTCCCGGTTCGTTTCCACAATTTATGGTTGCAAAACTTGCAAGTAAATTTGTAAAAGGAATTTTAAGTGGTACAGGGGGAGATGAGATTTTTGGGGGATATGTTAGATATTTAATATGTTATTTTGAGCAATGTATAAAAGGTGCAATCTCGGGAACTTTACACAGCGGGAAATTCATTGTGACTTACGAGTCTATTATTCCTAATCTTAAAGTTTTAGAACAATACAAACCCTTGTTAGAAAATTTTTGGAGTGATGGGGTTTTTGATGATAGGGATAAAAGGTATTTTAGAATAGTAAACAGGGCAAATGGATTTGAAGATGAAATTAATTGGGAAATACTTAAGCATTATTCTCCGTTTGAAGAATTTAAAAAACTATATTGGAGTAATAATGTAGAAAAAGAATCATATTTTGATAGTATGACACATTTTGATTTCAAAACATTGTTGCCTGCGCTATTACATGTTGAAGACAGGGTAAGCATGGCAAATGGGCTTGAAGTTAGAGTGCCATTTTTAGACCATAAACTTGTTGAATTAGCAGCGACAATTCCATCGGATATAAAATTTAAAGACGGAAAATTAAAAAGACTACTGAAAATAGCTTTTGACAAGGAACTTCCTAAAGAAATATCACTTAGAAAAGATAAAATGGGATTCCCGGTGCCACTGAATAAGTGGAGTAAGGGACCTCTCAAAGATTTTATATTTGATATTTTTACTTCATCCAAAGCAAAGCATAGGCATTATTTAAATGAAAAATTTGACATTATAAGTTTTTTAAACAAAGGTAAAGAATTTGATAGAAAATTATGGGGACTATTGAGTCTTGAATTATGGAATCAACTTTTTATAGACGATTTTAAAAAATATAAAAGCTAATATTGGGAGGAAAGATGAAAGTATTAATTACGGGAGGAGCCGGTTTTTTAGGTTCAAATATTGCAGATAAACTAATTTTAAAAGGGGAAAATATTTTAGTTATTGATAATTTTGCAACCGGAAGAAGAGACAACTTAAAACCACATAGTAACTTGAAAATTGTAGAGGGGTCCATTTATGATTCTAAATTAGTAAATAGTGTTTTTCAAGAATTTAGTCCTGATATAGTAGTTCACGCGGCTGCTTCTTATAAAGACCCTAAAAACTGGGAAGAAGATATAAGAACAAACGTATATGGGACTGCATTGATAACTCAGGCTGCTTTAGAACATAAGGTAAAAAGATTAATATATTTTCAAACTTCTTTATGTTATGGATTAAAACCTGTGGAGCAACCTATTACATTAGAACATCCAATAAAATCAGAAGGTAGTAGTTATGCTATAAGTAAAACAGCAGGTGAGCAATATATTACATTAAGTGGTATTAATTTTATCTCTTTTCGCTTGGCTAATATGTATGGGCCAAGAAACTTAAGTGGTCCTGTACCTACTTTTTACCAGAGATTAAATACAGGCCAAAAATGTTACCTGGCTGATACACGAAGGGATTTTGTTTTTGTGGAGGATTTGCTCGAGGTCGTGCTACCTGCAATTTATGGAAAAGGAAATAATGGTTATTACCACATTTCCTCGGGCGGAGATTACTCAATAAAAGAATTATTTGATGCAATAGTAGAAAAAATGGGTATAAAACTTACCAAACCCATTGAAGTTCAACCCAGAAATTCCGGGGATGTTTACACGATATTGCTTGATCCATCAAAGACAAACAAAGATTTTGGATGGAAGACGACAACTCCTTTAAAAGAGGGGATAAAAAAAGCTGTAGAATATTATAAAACCTATGGAATTAAAGAGACATTTACCCATTTAAGAATAGAAAAATAATAATCATTGTTAAAAATTCTATATTGTTATGAATAAAAAAACAATAGAAAAAATTGTTAAATGTATTTACTGTAATGGTTCTATAAGATTATTAAAAGATAAAATAATATGTCAAAAGTGTAACAGACAATATATTATAGATGATAAAGTTATTATGATGAATTTTAGAAAAGATGATTACTTTGAAAATTATGAACAAATTTGCGAAGATGATTTAAGAAAAGAAAAAACTCCTATGGAAGTAAAGCAGGAAATGGCGACTTTTATTCTTTCAGATACTGAAACGCAAAATAATAAAATTATAGCTGATTTTGGAAGTGGAGATGCGTATTTATTAAGAAAAATGACTTTTAATACTACTGTTGCAATAGATATTGCGGCAAATTATTTAAAAAGATGTAAGAAGGTAAATATAAAAATAAATGCGGATTTGGAAAAGCTTCCTATACATAATGAAAGTATAGATATTGGAATATGTACGGATGTGATAGAGCATGTAATAGATGATGAGAGAGTAATTCAAAATATATATGATGTTATTAAACCTAAAGGTATTCTTTATTTAGCTGTCCCATGGGAGCAAGATTTAAGTGTATATAAATTGCCAGAATATAAAGTGAAATATGGAAAATATAAATACGTCCATTTACGAACTCTAAACAAAGAGTATATGAGAGATAAAATATTCTCTAAATTTAAGCAAGAAAAAGAAATGTTGATAACAGCGGGAATGAAATATATGGAGTTCACGCCTTATCCGATTAAGATATTTAGGTTAATAAAGTAAAAACAGCAAAAAGAAAATGCGTATAATTAGAATTTGTTATTTTGGAGACTCAATTACCTATGGGTTTGGTGATGGAAGTGAGAGCAGGGATATTACAAAGCGATGGACTTCAATAATAGATGATGGATTAAAAAAGTATAAAAAACAAGATATTTTGTTTAATAATATCAATTTAGGAGTAAATGGAGATACAACAAGAAATGGGTTAGAAAGATTAAAAGACATTTATGTTTTCAACCCGGATATTATTACTATTCAGTTTGGTATGAATGATTGCAATTATTGGCTTTCCGACAATGGATTCCCGAGAGTTAATCCGATGTCTTTTGAATATAATCTTTTGGAGCTTATTGAGAAATGTTATACTTCCGGAATAAAAGAAATAATTTTAAGCACAAACCATCTTATACCGATAAGAAAACTTATGTTGAACAATAAAGATTACAATGAAAACAACCGTTATTATAATTCTATTATTAGGAAAGTAGCAAAGAAAACCAATACTATTCTTTGTGATATAGAGGCTTTGTTTGATAAAGCTTCAAAGGACAAATCCTTTTTTCTTAATGAGAATGGGAAACGGCTTCATTTATCACAAAAAGGCAATGAATTATATGCGGAAAAAATGTTGCCTTTTATTGAAAAAACAATAAAAAATAGTATACGGTTAAAAAAAAGTAATATTTTGAAGCTAAATTTAACGCCATATAAATAAAGAGATAGGGTAAAAAATTAAAAATGAACAAAAAGTCTCTTAATGAAAGAGTAGAAACGATAGTTTTTAGCGTGATTGATGAAATCAATCAGCAATTAACTAAAACAAAACAATTAAAAAAAACAAAGGATACTGTTTTATTTGGAAAATTAGGAGTGTTGGATTCATTAGGACTTGTTAATCTCATTGTGGCAATAGAACAAAGAATAGAAGAAGAATTTGGAATTACAATAACTTTGGCAGATGAAAAAGCTATGTCACAAAAGAATAGTCCATTTAGAACCGTAAAGACCATTATGGATTATGTTTTTACGTTATTGGAGGGGAAAATTCAATGAATAAAAAAAAGGTAATAGTAATTACAGGTACGAGAAAAGGTATAGGAAAATATTTAGCAGAATACTATAGTGATAGAGGGTTTCAAGTTATTGGGTGCAGTAGGGAGACATTTGAACATAAATTAAAAAATTACCAACACTTTTGTTTGGATGTTTGTGATGAAAACAAAGTAAAACAACTTTTTACGGAGATTCGTAGAACTTATAAACGAGTAGATGTTCTTATAAATAACGCAGGGATAGCATCTATGAATCATTTTCTTTTGACTCCTCTTAAAACGGTAGAAAGTATTCTAAATACTAACATTGTTGGAACTTTTTTATTCTGTCGGGAAGCCTCTAAACTAATGAAAGTTAATAAATATGGTAGAATTATTAACTTTACTACGGTAGCCGTTCCTCTAAAGCTTGAGGGAGAATCTATTTATGCTGCTTCCAAAGCGGCAGTTATAAGTCTTACTGAAATACTTGCGAAAGAACTTGCCGACTTCGGGATAACAGTGAATGCGATTGGGCCTACCCCGACAAAAACAGATTTAATCCGGACAATTCCACAAGAAAAGATAAAGAATCTTATTAACAAACAGGCTATTCGTCGCTTTACTGAATTTAAGGATATTTCAAATGTAATTGATTTTTTTATTCAACCGGAAAGTAATTTTGTTACGGGACAAACAATCTTTTTGGGTGGTATTTAATGTCGATAGATTTTCTGATAGAGATATTTGATAAAAACAAACACAAAGACGCTATTATTTGGGGAGATAAAGTTTATACTTATAAATGGTTAATAAAGAATATTGATTATTGGCAAAAAACAATAAAGTCTGAAGGCATTAAAAAAGGTACGGCGGTCGTTTTAGAAGCAGATTTTTCCCCAAATTCTATTGCTCTTTTCCTTGCTCTTATAGAATGTGGTTGTATCATTATTCCGCTTGCCGATTCCGTAAGATTAAATAAAGATGAATTTATTGGGATAGCTCAGGGAGAAGTTTCTATAAGGATAAACAAAAAAGATAAGATTGAAATAATTAAATTATCAAATTCTGCCAATAATGAATTTTATAATAAATTAAAAAAATTGTGTCATCCGGGACTGATTTTATTCTCTTCAGGGTCTACGGGGAAAAATAAAGCGGTTGTCCACGATTTAGTTAAAATATTAGAAAAATTTAAAACACCGAGAAATAGCTTAAGAGCAATAACGTTTCTATTATATGACCATATAGGCGGCATAAATACTATATTTTATATATTATCAAATGCAGGATGTATCGTAACAGTTAAAGAAAGGACTCCCGATACCGTACTTGAAACGGTTGAAAAATATCAAGTTGAGTTGCTTCCGACTTCTCCTACTTTTATAAATTTAATTTTATTAAGTGAAGCATATAAGCGACATAATATTGATTCCCTTAAAACAATTAGTTATGGAACGGAGCCAATGCTTGAAAGCACATTGAAACGTTTTCATAAATTGTTCCCTGATATTCATTTGCAACAAACGTATGGGCTTTCCGAAGTAGGAATATTGCGTTCCAAGTCT
Organism: bacterium; assembly: GCA_041649255.1. Taxonomy (NCBI): domain Bacteria; species bacterium. The sequence continues at coordinate 20,610 of JBAZNK010000015.1, read as the reverse complement.
GAAAATTCAAACTCCCTTTGGATGAAAATAGGAGGGGAAGGCTTCCAAACGCGAATAGTAGATGGAATTTTGCATATTAAAGCCGAATCGTCAATGCTGGGGTATCTAAATTCCCCTAACCCGTTTACAAAAGATGGTTGGTTTAATACGGGGGATTCAGTTGAGGTCAAAGGCGAATATATAAAAATTTTAGGTCGCAAATCCGAAATTATTAATGTTGGAGGCGAAAAAGTATATCCTGTAGAAATCGAGAATGTTATTCAAAAAATGAGTAATATTGCTGAAGTAACGGTTTATGGAGAAAAGAATTTGATAACAGGAAATATTGTATGCGTAAAAGTTAAATTATTAAGTTATGAGGATATCAAGAAATTTACTATACGTTTAAGAAAACATTGTTATAAAAACTTAGAAAGGTTTAAAGTACCAACTAAAATTTTTATTACGGATAAAGAACAATATAATGAGAGGTTTAAAAAATTAAGAAAATAATTATATTATGGATAAAAACGGAATTTTCCTGTGCTCCGAGAAAGAAATCCCTGAATTGAGGAAATATATTGAAAAAATATGGGGACGAGACTATGCGTTAGTTTTAAATGAAAAATTTCTTTGCTGGCAATTTAAGCCTTCTCGTTTTAAGAATAGTAAAAAAGAGATATTATCGGTTTTACTTGTTTATCATAAGGGGAAAATAGTCGGTATGATGGGACTTATTCCATTTCAATTAAATGTCAGGGGACATACTTATTCTTCCGTATGGCTTTCTCATTGGGTATGTGATGAGAAGGTTCGCCGCCTGGGATATGGATTTGAATTGTTAAACAAAGTATATTCATTAGGATTCAGTTTTATTGGGGCTATGCAAGTCGGGAAAGATGTCCAAAACATATATAAAACTTTAGGTTTCCAGACACTGGATGATATGCCTCGCTGGGTTTTGGTTATTAATCCCGAAAAATGTTTTCCTTTGTTTTGTGAATGTCAAACTCTTATTCCGTTGCCTGAAATAAAAAAGTTTATAAAAAAATATACATATACGGAAAAAGAATTTATTTTTAAGAAAAATTATACAACTGTTTCATCAATAGATTCTTTATGGGATTCGTTTTGGAAAAACCATATCTCTAAAAATTTTATTGGGGGAGAACGGGACAGCAACTATCTTAAGTGGCGTTATTTTGAACATCCCGTATATAGTTATAAATTTCTGGGGGCAAAGGATAAAAAAACAGGAAGTTGGGAAGGATTAATTGTCTTTAGGTTAGAAAAAGTTCGTGAACGGAATGAAACGGTGATTAGAATCCTTGAATTATTGGGAAATACCGATGCTCTCGCTTTCCTGTTAAAAGAAGTTATAGAATTTGGGATTAAACAAAAATCAGCTTTTATAGATTTTTATAATCCTTCTCAGGAAATAGGTAAGGTGCTTCTTAAAATGGGTTTTCCCCTCCAACCATTACCGAATCAAGGAAATATTTTTTTCCCATCGCGTTTTCAACCTTTGGAAAAGAAACCTTATGTATGGAGAAGTGCATTACACTTTAGGATTAAAGGGAAAAGCAAAACAATCATTCCGTGGAAAACTTATTATGTAACTAAAGGGGATAGTAACCAGGATAGACCTCAATTTATAGACGGATAATCTAATTTATATGAAAAAAGTTAGTATTGTATTAGCTACTTATAATAGGGCGCATCTTATTAAAAAAGCAATAGATAGCTGTTTGAATCAAACATATAAAAATATCGAGTTGATTTTAATTAATGATGCATCTCCGGATAATACTTCTGAAATAATAAAGTCATACCTGCCTGCCGTCAAGGCAGGCAATGATGACAGGATTAAATATATAGAATTGAAGGAAAATGTTGGGGCTACGAAGGCGTATAATAAGGGACTTACTTTGTGTACAGGTGAATATCTAACCTGGACTTCGGATGATAATTACTATACGGAAGATGCGATAGAAATAATGGTAGATTTTTTGGAAGCCAATAAAGAGATCGATTTCGTGTATTCTAATTACTATTGCATTAATGAAAGAGACGAGATTATTGCAAAAGAAAAAGTAGATACTCCCGATAATTTGAGACGGTTTTGCTGTATTGGAGCTTGTTTTTTATATAAATATAATGTGTATAAGACTATAGGTGGATTTGATGGCAGAGCTCTTAGTGCGGCAGATTACGACTACTGGATAAGAATTTATAAAAACTTTAAAATGCAAAAATTGGATAATTTTTTATATTACTATGGAAGATATCAAGAGAGTGATTCGGTTATAGAAGGGGATTTTAAAATCCGAAGTATAGGACATAAAGTCAGAGATGGACACTTTTATCCTCTGACAAAAACTAAAGAATATGAGCCTATAACCAATACAATTGATAAAAAATTGAATATACTGGTAGTCTCCAACTTATATCCACCCTATTACATAGGCGGGTATGAATTGGTTTGCAAAGATATTGTTGATTCCCTTAGAAGTAAAGGACATAACGTAAGTGTTTTAACGTCTAATTATGGCGTGGAAATTCCGATAACAGGCAGGTCACCGCTTGAGCGGGATGTCCCAGATGCCTGTTCTACTATAGAGAATAATGTTTACAGGGAGCTTACTCATTATTTTGACTATGGAAAGAAGCCAATGTCTTTTAAGAAAACCCTAAACAGAGAAACCCGTGAAAATGACATACTAAAGAAACTCGTTTATGAACTCCGGCCGGATGTTTTATTTCTTTTTAATATGGGCGCATTGAGTAAATCCCTTTTAAAAACTATAGAATCTTTTGATATTCCCGTTGTATACGATATCTCGGATTACTGGCTGGCGTGCGATAAAATGGTGGATAATTGGCTTAATTACTGGCAGTCTCCCGTTAAAAATAAATTAGTTTCTTTTATAAAAATGAAGTTCCTTGGACTGATTACACAGCCCGACCTAAAAGAATATTTTAAGTCAATGTTTGCCGTGGATTTATACAGTCTGAATTTTAATTATACATATTTTACAAGCAAATTTCTTAAATTCCAATACAGTGAATTCGGCTTTCCTTGCAGTTCCGCTACTATTTTTTATCGCGGGATTGATACGAAAAAGTTTATAACTCCACAAAATAATCGTTCAATCGTTCCCCTGAAATTATTATACTCAGGGGGATTACATCCCGATAAGGGTGCACATACTGCAATAGAAGCCGTTAATATTCTGACAAAAAAAGGATATGAAGTTACGTTGTCAATTGCAGGCGGAGTAAGGGATAAAGAATACGTTGATTCGCTTTATAAAAAGGTTGAACAACAGAAACTGCCCGTTAAGTTTTTAGGGCTTGTTCCCTGTGAAGAAATGCCAAAAGTTTATCCTCAGTATGATGTATTGCTTTTCACTACAATAAAAGATGAACCGTTTTCTCTTACAATTATGGAAGCGATGAGTAGCGGGCTTGCCGTAGTATCAACCCCTACGGGAGGAAGCGCAGAAATATTAAAAGATAAGGAAAATTCTCTCGTTTTTAAACCGGATAACGCCGAAGATTTGGCAGAAAAGGTAGAATCGCTTATAAAAAATCCCGATTTAATAGAGAAACTTGGCAAAAACGGGGCTGAATGTGTGAGAAAAGATTTTGAGTTTGAAAAAATGATTGAAGAAACGGAAAAGTACTTAAAGTGGGCAGTTGGTAACCACCGCCAAGGGTCGCTTTGCGCCAAATTGAAGAATATCTAAAATGGACAGTGGAGAGTGAAGAGTTAAGGGGTGAGAGTGAAAAGTGAAAAAAACAGAATACAGAAAAATAAGACCTGCCAAAAAGAACGGTAGGCAAGCAGGATTTACAGGATTAACTAACTTCAATGGGACAATAAATTACTATGAATTACTACAAATTATTATAAGTTATTAGAAGTCCTTGAGTGATAACGATTAGGAATTCTTATCCCGCTTTAGCGGGGCAATAAGGCACTAACGAGATAAAAAAATGCTATTCAATTCTATAGAGTTTTTAATATTCTTCCCTGTCGTAACTATATTGTACTTTTTGTTCCCCCATAGGTACCGTTGGGGGTTACTGCTGATCTCAAGTTGTGTATTTTACATAACTTATATCCCGGTTTATATTTATGCGTTGTTTCTTTCAGTTCTTCTTAATTACCTTGCAGGTATATATATTGAAAATACTGACAGTGCTCGTAAAAAAAGAATTCTTTCTATCAGTATTATTGCCAATGTTTTGATACTTGTTGCTTTTAAGTATTTTAATTTTTTCAAAGATACATATATTATAAAGCTTTTAAGCTTAAGTCATTTAAGTATTCTTCTGCCTTTGGGGCTTTCTTTCTATACCTTTTCAAATATAAGTTATGTTATTGAAGTTTACAGGGGAAACATAAAAGCGGAAAAACGTTTAGGAATATTTGCTGCCTTTGTTATGTTTTATCCTAAAATAGCGCAAGGTCCTATTGAAAGGGCCGGGAATTTATTACCTCAATTTTATAAAGAGTATTCTTTTAACTACAAAAGAGTAACTGACGGCCTAAAATTAATGGCGTGGGGCTTTTTTAAGAAAGTCGTAATTGCGGATAGATTGGCAATAAGTGTTAATCAGGTTTATAACAATCCCACCGGTTATTCAGGCGGCCCATTGATAATTGCTACCGTATTTTTTGCTTTCCAGATTTATGCGGATTTTTCCGGGTACACGGATATTGCAATCGGAGCAGCAGAAATAATGGGTTTTAAGTTGTCGCCAAACTTTAACAGACCATATTCTTCCAAGTCCATTAAAGAATTTTGGAGAAGATGGCATATTAGCTTATCAACATGGCTTATGCAATACATATATTTGCCTATAGCATATTCCACTTCAAGAATTTTTAAGAAAGGAAGATACTTTAATATTAAAGCAGATAAATGGGTTTACTTAATCGCAATCTCAGTTACTTTTTTAATTTGTGGGATGTGGCATGGCACAAACCGGAATTTTATAGTATGGGGTGGATTATACGGGTTTTATCTGATATTTTCAGCCTGGACAAGCCCCCCAAGAAAGAGAATTGAAAAACTACTCAGGATAAAAAAAGTTCCGGCGCTGCATAACTTTATTCGGATAATAATTACATTTAGTCTGGTATCTTTTGCATGGATTTTTTTCAGGGCGGATAATATTGCTGACGCAATTTATATAATAAAACATTTGTTTAGTTTTAATGGATTAGACCTTTCTGCTATGAATGGGAAAAAAGAGGCGATATTGGCAATTGTTTTTATGGAATCTGTGTATTTTATTCAGGGGCGATATGGAAGTATCAGACATATATTGTCGGAAAAACCTTTGTGGATACGGTGGACAATTTATTATATGCTAATACTTTCAATAATATTCCTGGGAGTATTTAACAGGTCACAATTTATTTATTTTAAATTTTAAGAAGGAGAAAAAAACTTGAAAAAGATTATACAAAAATTGCTATTGTTTTCCCCTGTTTTGTTTGTGATAGCGGGGGTTAATTGTTTTGTCGACCCTGCCAATTTATTTAACAGTAAACAATATGTAAAAGGCATTGCGGATTATTTATTGGAAGGAAAGAACGTAACAGGTATTTACAATTACGATTATGTATTACTACAAAAATATTTTATTACAGGTTTAAAAGAATGTCCGGATATTGTAGTGTTGGGACCAAGTACGACAATGGGAATTAGTTCTGTTTCCTTCTGTCCTAAAACGTTAATTAATAATAGCGTAGCCTCAGCTTCTTTAAAAGAACTTCTTGCAATTTACAGATTATATGAAAAGAAAGGATTTAAACCTAAAAAAGTCATATTAGGATTAGCACCCTGGTTTTTAAGTGAAAATAATAAAAATGAACAATGGAAGTCATTAAGTTTAGAGTATTTTGAGATGTTAAAAGAGTTAGGAATTAACAATAAAGAAGTTTCGCAAAGAACTATAATACCCGGGAAATATAACCAGATTTTTTCCATTAGTTATTTTAGAGCATCAATGAACTTTTTATTAAATAGAAAAAGTAAAGAATATTTTCCAACAGATAAAATATTAAACGAGGAGCAAACTATATTAAAAGACGGTTCAATATCTCGTAATAAAAAGGAAAGGAACAAAACTCCTCAACAAGTTACAGAAGAAGTAAAATATTCTATAAACACGATCCCTAATTTTCACGGATTGGATCGAGTTAATGAATTGTCAGAATTAGAAATTAAAAAATTGGAAAAATTTATAGTTTATTTGAAGAAACAAAACACGGAAATTATTTTCTTTTTACCTCCTTACCATCCATTGGTATTTGATTACATAACTTGTAAGGGAAATCATAAAATACTTATTAAAACGGAAGAATATTATAGGTCATTAGCAAAGAAAATGAATATAGAAATATTCGGGGCGTTTAATCCCGAAAGGTATAAATTAGATAGTTCCGCTTTTTATGACATAGTGCATTGTAGAGAAGAAGCGATAAAAACAATGCTATTATTGAAATAGAGTGGGGGATAAATAGTAATGACTGTAATAAAAGTAAAAAAAATAATAAAAGTAATAAAAGTAACAGGTAGTAACAATAAATTATAGCAAGCTCTTTGACGATAGTCATTAGAGATTGCTATCCAGAAGCGTAGTGTAGGACAGTTTTTACAGTAATTACATTTTTTACTATGAGTTACAATAAATTACTATGGATAAACGAATGAAAATACTTGTCATATCAAACTTCTACCCGCCTTATTCGTTTGGTGGATATGAAGTATTATGCCAGATGATTATTAAGTTCCTTGCCTCAAAAGGATATGATATACAAATTTTAACAAGTGTTTATGGGGTTGAAAAACCATCTTCGGATGGTAAAATCCATCGTTTGCTTTCATATAGATATAAGGCTCCCGAAACCCCTGTCTCATTAAAAGAGACTATAAAAAGAGATATCGGGGATAACCGTTTCCTTAAAAGAATAATTTCTAATTTTAAGCCGGATTTATTGTATGTGTTTGATATGGCGGGATTGAGCAAATCCTTATTAGTAAGTATACAGGAGTTGGATATCCCTGCTGTGTATCATTTCTCGGGAGGCTGGTTTGCGTTTGACTGGATGGTTGATAACTGGTTAGCTTACTGGAAATATAATAGTTCTAAAGATAAAATTTTATTATATATGAAGCAGAAATTTTTGGGATTAATTACAAAAGATTTCTTTAAAAAATATGCTAAGAAAGTTACTTCTGTAGATTCTAAAAATATGATAATAAAGTATGCCTCTTTTGGCAGTGATTTCCTTAAACTTCAATATAAACAATATTGTAAAGACAATTTTCTCTGGGATAAATCGGAGATACTTTATGATGGTATTGTAGATATAAAACAATTTCAAAAAAGGATAAAAACGATTAATAAAGATAATTTAATAAAATTATTATATGTCGGAAGAGTAGCTAAATACAAAGGTGTTCATACGGCAGTTTATGCAGTTGCAAAATTAATTCAAATGAAATGTAATGTCAGTTTGTCTATAGTAGGCCCTATAATAGATAAGGGATATGGGGAAGAACTTCATAAAATCATCAACAAACAGAACTTGCCCGTTAAATTTTTAGGACAAGTAGATTATAAAGTTATACAAAATATTTACTTTAAGCACGATATTTTAATTTTCCCGAGCATAGTTGATGAAGTTTTTGGAAGAGTGTTTATAGAAGCAATGGCAAGCAGTTTAACTGTTATTGCCACAGGCACAGGCGGAAGCAAAGAAGTTTTAAAAGACGGAGAAAATTGTCTTTTGTTTAAGCCGGATAATCCTGATGATTTAGCAGAGAAAATAGAGTTGCTTCTTGGAAATCCTGATTTGTGCCGTAAACTAATAGGAAACGGAGTGAAACTTGTAAAAGAGAATTTTGATATTGAGGTGATGGGGAGTAGGATTGAAGAGTACTTGAAGCGGGTGGTGAATAACTGTAATAAAAGTCCAGCTGAGCTGGATAGAAATCCCTAAGGAGTAAAACTCCTAAGGGCTTGTCTATAATAAATGTAATAGATGTAATAACTGAAATAACTGAAATAACTGAAACAGGCAGTATAATTAGTAACAATAAATTATAGCAAGCTCTTTGACGATAGTCATTAGAGATTGCTATCCAGAAGCGTAGTGTAGGACAGTTTTTACAGTAATTACAGTACTTAACTATGAGTTATAAAAGAATGTGGATTAAAAAATATTTAATACCTTTTGTTATTTTTTGTGGGCTTGCGATAGTAATGACGTACCCATTAGTCCTCAAAATGAACAATTCTTTGTTGTGGTGGGGAGGAGACCAGTTATTTACTACATGGACCGTAGAATGGGTTCAACATAAAATTATTACAGGATTACATAATTTCTGGAACGCTAATATATTTTATCCCTATAGCAATACATTAGCATATTCTGACCATATGATAGGAGTAGCGCTATTATCATTCCCTGTCGCAGTGATTTTTAAAAACCCGATTCTTACACATAATTTTGCTTTTTTATTATCATTTATACTTTCAGGTTTTGGGATGTATCTTTTGGTTCTGTATCTCACCAAAAATAAATATGCAGGCATCCTGTCAGGAATTATATTTGCATTTTCCCATTTCAGGTTTGCTCAAATAGCTCATCTTCAAATATTAACTATGGAATGGATGCCTTTTATCTTTTTGTATTTGCATAAGTTTTTTGATACCCATAAGTGGAAAAATTTGTTTCTTTTTATATTCTTTTTTATATTGCAGAGTTGGAGCAGTTGCTATTATTCCTTGTTCCTTCCCATTTTTGTGGCTTTTTTCTGCTGTTTTTATTTGATTTTACAGGGAAAAAATTATAAAATATTGCTAAAACTTTGTCTGGCTGCCGTGGTAATTGCTGTTTTTATTTTCCCGGTTGCGTATCCTTATATGCTGCTTCAAAAAGGAACGGGAGTATGTATGAATGTTTCTCAAAATGAAACGTTTTCTGCAGACATACTATCTTATATAAGACCTTATAAACATAGTTTTATTTACGGCAAAATTTCATTAGGAATACAAGGGGTATTAGAAAACAGAGGTAAAGCAGGGGAAATTACTCTATTTCCCGGTATAATCGCTTTTCTGCTTGCAATAGCGGTGTTTAAAAAGAATAAATATCAACAAATTAAAGTTCCGTACAAGAAATGGATTCCATTCGTATTTAATTCGCTTATGTTCTTTTCTCTGGTTATAAGTGTTTATATTATTATCTGGAAAAAGGTTTCATTGTTGGACGCTTATACCGGGGGATATTCTTTGAGAAAACCAATTATTTTTATTTTATTACTCGTAATAATACGATTAGCAATAGATAAACAGTGGCTTATAAAGTGGAAAAGTTTTTTTACTTCAATGTCGGAGACTCAAAAAGTGTATTTCTTTTTTGGAATTTTAGGATTTCTGCTTTCACTCGGACCTTCCATTTTTCTTGCAGGTAGAAAAATATGGGCATGGTGGACACCTTATGCGTTTCTTTATGAGTATTTTCCGGGATATAGCGGCATCAGGATGCCGGGACGATTTGGACTGTTTGTGTTGTTAGCAATATCAGTGCTTGCAGGATATGGAGCAAATAAAATTCAAAACTTAAAACTTAAATCACGTCGTTCCGTAAATTATTTTTATTTAGTGTTGTGTTTTATTGTTTTAGTCGAAAACTTTTGTGGTCCTCTTAAACTTCACAAAATACCGCTCGGAAAAGAAATTCCTCAAGTTTATAGTTGGTTTGCAAAAGAAAAAGGAGATTGCCCAATAATAGAATTGCCAATGTCTATTGGTCCCCGTCAATATGATACGAAGTATGAGTATTATTCAGTATACCATTGGAAAAAACTTGTTAACGGGTATAGCGGATTTTCACCTGTAGGTTATGAATCTATGAAAGTCCGTATGGTTAAATTCCCTTCAGAAACAACGATAAATGAGATAAAGTCTTTAAAAGTAAAATATATTGTTATTCATAAAAAGGATTTTCTTGATTCTTATTATTCTGAGCAAATAAATTGGAATGCAATAGATGAACGATTACAGTTGTATAAAGATATAATAGTTCCCGTAAAAGATTTTGGTTCGGATATAGTATATGAAGTTGATTATAATAAATACTAATAATGAATTAAATTTTCATAAGAAGCTCTACAAAACAAATCAAGAGCTTCTAATAAAAGATTTTGGTTCGGATATAGTATATGAAGTTGATTGTAATAATTAGTAACAATAAATTATAGCAAGCTCTTTGACGATAGTCATTAGAGCTTGCTATCCAGAAGCGTAGTGTAGGACAGTTTTTACAGTCATTACAGTTATTACTAAGTTAGCAGAGAAGGACAGAGATGAAATATAAAAGTTGGATTAAGACGTATCTGATACCATTTCTCATTTTTTGTGTGCTTACGGCAGTGATGACGTATCCGTTGATTCTAAAAATGGGTAATTCTGTTACGGTTAGTGTTAGGGAGCCATTATTCCAGACATGGGATCTGGCATGGTGTCAGCATAAGATTATGACAGGATTTCATGGTTTTTGGAACGCAAATATGTTTTACCCTGAAAATCATGCTTTGACTTATTCGGAACGATTATTAGGGATTGGATTAATTGCTTTACCTGCAAGATTATTTTCTAATAACCCTATTTTTATCTATAATTTTGCCGTGTTTTTATCGTTTGTATTATCGGGCTTTGGGTTATATTTATTGGTTTCATACTTAACCAAGAATAAGTATGCAGGTTATTTGTCTGCTATTATATTTATGTTTTCTCATTTCCGGTTTGCCCATATAAACCATCTTAATTTATTAAGCGGGTATTGGATACCGTTAGTTTTCCTTTATCTTCATAAATTTTTTGAAGAATATAGTTATAAAAATTTATTTCTTTGTGTATTGTTTTTTATCTTGCAGGCTATATCCTGTGTATATTATGCGTTATTCCTTTTTATAGTGACTATTTTTGCCATTATCATTTTTTTATTTTCTAAGGAACGATATAGGATTAAATTGATATGGGGAAAATTAATATTAGCATTTATTGTAATTATGATTTTTCTTTTACCGCTTTTTTCCCCCTATTTAAAAGCAGCTAATGAATTAGGGTATTTCCGCAGTGTATATGAGGCGGAATTGAATTCCGCCGATATCTTGAGTTTGGTTCTGCCTTATTGGAACAGTGTAGTATACGGTAATTTTTTTACGACAATGCAAAATATATTAGGAGGAGCCGTTGGTGAAAAAGTATTATTCCCGGGATTGATAGCTATCTTTTTAATAATAATGTTTTTTAAAATACGGAGCCCTTGGGCGATACCTCTCAGGAATTCGTATAAAACTAATTATGACTTAAAAATAAGCAGACTGAGAAAATGGGCTGTGTTGGGTTTTAATATTATTTTATTTATAATAATAGGATATTCCCTTTATTTATTAATAGGGGAATGTAGAATATCGTATTCCCTGAGAAAACCTATTATTTTTATTATGTTGCTTATAATAATACGGCTTATAATAGATAAACAGTGGCGATTAAAATGGACTAACTTTTTTTCTTCAATGCCGGAAAATCAAAGATTATATCTTTTTATTGGAATATTAGGTTTTTTGCTTTCACTTGGCCCGTCTATTTTTCTTGCAGGTAAAAAAATATGGTACTGGTGGACTCCTTATTCATTTTTGTACGATTTTTGTCCGGGATTCAAGGGACTTCGGGCATCAGCGAGAATTGGAGTAATGACAATGCTATCTATATCAGTACTTGCAGGATATGGAGCAGCTAAAATTCAAAACTTGAGAATTAAATCACAAAAAGGGGTAAGATGCTTTTATTTGGCGATATGTTCTTTTGTTTTGGTTGAATGTTTTTGTGTCCCGCTTGAATTTTGTAAGATTCCTGTTGGCAAGGAAATTCCTCAAGTCTATAATTGGCTTGGGGAACAAAAAGGGGATTTCCCCATAATAGAATTGCCTATGTCTGAATGGCCGAGAATTTACGATATAACATATCTTTATTACTCAACATATCACTGGAAAAAACTCGTTAATGGTTTTGGGGTTTTCCCAAGAAAGTATCCGGTGATAAATCGAAATATGCATGAGTTGCCATCTCACGCTACAGTGGAACTTTTAAGAAAGTTGAAAGTAAGATATGTTGTTATTCATAAAGAAGATTTTCTGAAAACCTATAGAAATGGGCAGATAAGCTGGAATGAAGTAGAAAAAGAGCTGCAGATTTATAAAGATAAAATATTTCTTGTAAAAGATTTTGGTGATGATATAGTATATGAAATTGATTGTAATAAATACTAATAATGAATTAAATTTTCATAAGAAGCTCTACAAAACAAATCAAGAGCTTCTAATAAAAGATTTTGGTGATGATATAGTATATGAAATTGATTGTAATAAATTGTAATAACCGTAAGAACTGCAAAAACTCTAAGAACTGTAATAGGTAGTAAGAACTGAAAGGGCTGTAATAAAAGTAACTTAATGAATATAAACTGGAAGGCGTTTTATGAAAAAGAGGCTTATTTTAAGAGGTTTATTCCGGAAGAACAGCCTGTAAACGTAAGAGGTGAATTTATAAGCGAGTTGATTCCCGAACGTGTTAGTACCGTTCTTGATGTCGGCTGTGGCGATGGGTGGTTATGCAATAAATTAAGCAATAAATATAAAGTTGCGGGGGTAGATATAGCCTTGCCGCGAGTTTTGTATGCTAAGTCTCATTTCAATAGCGAAGCATTTTTAGTGAGTAATATTTATAATTTGCCTTTTGCGGATAATTCTTACGATGCGGTTATATGTAGCGAAACTTTGGAACATATAGAAGATTTTTCGTCCGCGGTTAAAGAACTAATGCGTGTATCTAAAAAATATGTAGTTGCTACGGTTCCGAATAACCAACCTAAAAGAACGATTTTGTGCCCGCATTGTTTGCATACTTTTTATCTGGACGGGCATATTAATTCTTTTGATAAAAAAAGTTTTTCAGAAGTTTTTGGTAAGTTTGGGGAAGTAATAAAAGTGAAAGATAGCACACAAATGGGACTATTTAACCCTAACAAAAAACATCATATAGAGTTTCCCGATTTCGTTTCACAGAATTTACATATCTGGAATTTTTTGCTTTCCCTTGGCTCAAGATTTTTTCCCATTACGGTAAGAAACGGGGATTTTCTTGGGATTGTGTGTGCGAAGAATGTTTGACAGTTTGATGTTTGAACGTTAAAAAGATAACAGATAACAGAATACAGAAAAATAGGACAGGATTTACAGGGATTTGAAGAGAACTTAAGAGATAAAAAGTATACGGCACTCCATTAAGAAAAAAGGGGAAATTGAGAGAATAAAGAATATGAGGAAGCGAATAAATGAGATAATATGCCGGGAAAGGTCAATAAAACTATTATTATTGATTTTATCTAAAGTCGTTGGACTTTTTCAAACTCATTCGAAAACGAAGTTTGATGACAAACATTTAAAAGTTCTTCATATATCCCCTATATTTTTTGATGTGGATAAGTCTTTGCAGGGAGGAGGGGAGAGGGCGCCTCTTGAACTGGCAAAAACAATGGCGAAATATTGCGAAACAAGGTATATAAGTTTTGGAAATGAATTTAGGAGTTTGAATTATGACAAATTACCTATAAAAATCTATCCGTATATAGGATTGTTTAATCATGAGAGAAATAATCCAATTAATTTTAAGTTCTTATCAGAAATAAGGTGGGCAGATGTTGTGCACTGTCATCCATATTATAGCATAACAACGGATTTTTCCATACTTGTTGCCAGGTTATTCGGGAAGAAAGTATTTGTAACGGATTATGGCGGGCGGGTTGTGAATTATAATAAAGAGTTACAATTAGACAGGCTGGTTGATAAATTCCTTGTGATTTCGGAATTTGGGAAACAATTTTTTGATGATTTCAAAACAAAAAAAGAAGTAATATATCTTGGTATAGATGAAAAAAAGTTTTATCCCCTGCCAAATAAAAAACAGGATTACGTTCTTTATGTGGGGCGCATTTTGCCACATAAAGGGATAAGTTATCTTGTAGAAGCGGTAAATACGCTTAATGTAAAACTTCATATTGTTGGAAGCGCTTTACATAAAGGATATTTTAAGTATCTTGAAAACATTGCCGATAAAGAAAAAGTTGAGTTCATAACCGATGTGCCCGATGAGAGTTTATTGAAAGAGTATAATAACGCCCTTGTTACTATTTTACCTTCCGTATATAAAGATATTTACGGGAATGAACATAAAGGTCCTGAATTGTTGGGGCTTGTTTTACTGGAATCAATGTTCTGCGAGACTCCTGTTATATGCACAAAAGTTGGGGCAATGCCCGAAGTCGTGAAAGAAGGAAAAACCGGATTTGTTGTCCCCGGTTGTGACAATAAGGCGCTTGCCGAAAAGATAGATTATCTGGCAAAGCATAAAGAAACAGCAAAACAAATGGGTATAGAGGGAAGAAAATTTGTATTGGAGAACTTTACTATGGATAAAGTGGCGTTGAAGTGTTTGGAGTGTTATATTAACGGACAGTAATAACTGTAAGAACTGTAACAAGTAGTAACGGATTGTAACAGATTGTAAGAACTGTAAGAGTTGTCCAGCCACAGCTGAGCTGGATATCAATCCCTAAAGGCTGTCGCCTAAGGGCTTGTTATAAGAAATGTAAAAACTGTAAAAACTGTAAAAACTGAAATAAGTAGAAACAGATGGTCAAAACTGTAACAGATGTAATAAATAGTAACAGATAGAAAAAAATATAGGGAGGGCAGATGGGAAAAATAAAACATTTTTCTGACCTTGAAGTTTGGCAAATTGGGAAAGATATAGTGAAAGAGGTTTATAAAATTACAGGATCTTTTCCTAAAGAAGAAATATATGATATTACCTCTCAAATAAAAAGGGCGGTTGTTTCTGTTCCCGCTAATATTGCGGAGGGATTTGGTAGATTTCATTACTTAGATAAAAATAAATTTTATCTCAATGCAAGAGGCTCTTTGTGTGAACTTGAGAGTCATATTCTAATTGCTAAAGAGTTGGAATTTGTAAAACAAGATACTAAACTGTTGTTTGATAAAATTGAAATCCTGAGTATTAAATTAAATAACTTAATAAGCGTGACGAAAAGTAAAGTATAAAAATAACGGGTAGTAATAAATGTAATAGATGAAATAACTGAAATAACTGAAATAACTGAAATAACTGAAATAACTGAAATAACTGAAACAGGCAGTATAATTAGTAACAATAAATTATAGCAAGCTCTTTGACGATAGTCATTAGAGATTGCTATCCAGAAGCGTAGTGTAGGACAGTTTTTACAGTACTTACAGTTCTTACTATAAGTTACGAATGAATTAAAGATGAAAATACTGGCTATTTCTAATTTTTACCCACCATACTATATGGGCGGATATGAATTGCGGGCTCAAAACATTCTTAATGGATTGAAAAGACGGGGGCATAAGGTTTTTGTATTAACAAGCACATACGGGATAAATAAGATTTCAATAAAAAATGGTGTGTATAGAGTTTTCAGTTATAAACATAAGTTTCCGGTTTCATTTATGGAGACGATTCTTAAGGATATAAAGGAAACCATAGAGTTAAAAAAAGTAATTAAAAAATTAGAACCCGACGTTATTTATATATTTAATATGCGTTTTTTGAGTAAAACCTTACTTAAAAAGGCTTATTTGCTGAAAATTCCAATAGTGTATGATATTGCAGACTACTGGTTTATAGATAACGGATTATATGACAGATGGCTGAGCTACTGGCAATATTCTCCCCGGTTTTTTATTACGAGGCGTATTAAATTGAAATTGTCCGGGTTAGTTACAAAATTGAATATAGAATCCATATTGCCTACAGATACGAGTTGTTTCGATTTTAAGTATATGTATTTTATTAGCAATTTTATTAAAAATATTTATTTAAAAAATGGTTTTGGAGTGAAAGAAGCCCAGGTATTTTATCATCATGGATTAAAAATAAACTTAAATACTAAAACTGAGTTTGTTCCATTGTCGCCTCCCGTTAAATTATTATATGTAGGAGCCGTAATAAAAAACAAGGGAGTTCACACTATTATTAATGCGCTTCCCACCCTGAAACAAAAGGGATGCGATTGTAATCTTTCTATAATTGGCGGGACTTTTGATAAAGAATATCTCAAGGGACTAAAATTAATTATAGAGCGAGAAAAATTAAGTGTAAGTTTTGTGGGACAGTATCCGCATAATAAAGTTTTAGATATGTATAAAAATTATGATATTTTAGTGTTTTCGAGCATATGGGATGAGCCTTTTGGGAGAGTAATCGTTGAAGGAATGTCCGGCGGGTTAGTCGTAGTGGCGACTGGAACGGGTGGAAGTAAAGAAATATTAAATGACGGGGAGAATTGCCTTTTGTTTACACCGGATGATTCCGAAGATTTGGCAAAGAAAATAGAAATGTTGATCAAGCGTCCGGAATTATATAAAAAAGTAGTTCGTAATGGAATAAATTTTGTTAAAGATTTTGACAGCGAAGATAATATAGAAAAGAACGAAAAGTATTTGAATGGGGTGATAAAAGATTATAAGACAAAACTCCAAGTCCAGTTGAGCTGGATAAAATTCTCTCCCCCCAAAAGCTCGGGACGATAGTAATTTACTTTCAGGAAAAAAGAGACTGTAACCAAATAAAACCTAAGATCCAAATATAATGTTCCCATGAAGAATTCTCTAAAAAACTTGACTTATGGTAATTATAGTATATAAAAAGGTAAATGAAAAGAGATAAGAAAAAAGACAAGTTTTTACTTGAAGAAATGACCTGGGAAGAAGCGGGGCAAAAATTTAAATCAACGGACATGGTTATATTGCCTGTGGGAAGCACCGAACAGCACAGTCTTCATTTGCCAGTCTCCACGGATTCTTTTGATGCATACTGGCTTTCCATAGAAGTTACGGAAAAGGTAAAATCTCCGAAACCTATTGTGTTACCACCTATAAATTACGGGGTTTCGTATCATCATCTTGCTTTCCCCGGGACTATATCAATTTCACCTGATACGCTTTCAGCAATTGTTTATGAGATAGGATGTTCTCTTGCCGGTTATGGAGTAAAGAAAATACTTATTATAAATGGCCACGGTGGGAACAAAGCGGCTATTGTATGCGCGGCGCAAAAACTGAATTACGAAAAAGATCTTAGAATATTCATAGATTCGGGGGAAATAACTTCCAAAGAAGTAAATGAGATAATAAAGACACCTGATGATACACATTCCGGGGAATATGAAACATCTACTTCATTAGCTAACAGGGAACATTTAGTTCATAAAGATAAAATAAAGAAAACTAAATTAAATTTTCCGAGTTCATATTTACGGTTTGACGATAAACACTATGTTCCGTGGGTATTTAAGACAGAAGAAATATCGGTAACAGGCGCAATAGGGGACCCGACTAAAGCATCCAAAGAAAAAGGGAAAAAAATATGGGCTGTTCGGATAGAACATCTCGTTAAATTTATTGAACAGGTTAAAGGACTAAAATAAAAGGAGGATAATTATGTCAGGACATTCAAAATGGTCTACGATAAAACGAAAAAAGGGGAAGGCAGACGCGCAAAAAGGAGTATTGTTTACAAAAATCATTAAAGACATTACTCTTGCGGCGAAAGAAGGCGGCGGAAATCCGGATATGAACCCAAAACTCAGAACTGCTCTTGAGGTTGCCAAATCTGCCGGTATGCCCAAAGATAATACGGAAAGAGCTATTAAAAGAGGAACAGGCGAATTAGAGGGCGTTAGTTATGAAGCGTTGAACTATGAAGGATATGGCCCTGCGGGAGTAGCAGTGCTTGTCGAAACGGTGACGGACAGCAAAAACAGAACTACATCGGAAATAAGACATATATTTGCGCAACACGGCGGGAACCTTGGTTCAAACGGATGTGTGGCGTGGCAATTTGTAGATAAAGGTCATATATTTATAGATAAAACAGAAGCAACGGAAGAAAAATTAATAGATGTTTGTATTGAAAATGGCGGAGATGATGTAAGTCTTGAAGAGGATATTTTTGTCGTTACGACGCCTCTTGACAAATTTGAGGCAGTAAAAGCGGCTTTAACCAAAGAAAATATAAAGTATAAAGAAGCAGAAATTACTAAAATACCGCAGACTACCATAAGAGTGGAAAGCGCAAAAGCGGCAGAACAAATATTAAAGCTTATGGATGAGCTTGAAGCACAAGAAGACGTACAAAAAGCTTACGCCAATTTTGATATACCTGATGAGTTCTTGACTGCACACCAAGGGTAGGTAAAAAAAGTTAATAGTTAACAGTAAATAGTTAATAGAAAAGAATAGGAAGAAACGGGCAATATCAAAAATTAAATATCAAATATCAAAAAGACAAAACGTAAAAAATGTTTGATTTTTGATTTCTAATATTTAATTTAACTTATGAGGATTATAGGCATAGATACCGGACTGAGAACCACAGGTTACGCAATCATAGAAACTAATAAAATTCTTAAATGTGGAATATGCGAGACTACGGAAAAGATGCCCTTGGCCGAGCGTCTGAAAGTTCTTTATGATGGAATGAAAATGGTAATGCAGGAATATTCTCCTGAGATAGCTGTATATGAGACTGTTTTCTATAAACAAAACTTTGGCACTTTTAGTAAGCTTTCACATGCGCGGGGAGTTCTTTTACTTGCGGCTGCGGATATGGGAATAAAAATAAAGGAATATTCGCCTGCGGAAATAAAAATGGCCGTAACCGGTAATGGCAGGGCATCAAAAGACCAGATACATAGTATGGTAGAAAGATTAACGGGTATGAAAATACTCCCTTCGCTGGATGTCGGAGATGCGCTCGCGTGCGCTTTATGTTATAGAATGCGAGAAGAAAATTCAAGAATATTTTTTTCAAGGATAAAATAAATATTTAAGAAATTTGGATTTTGCCTGCCTGCCGGTAGGCAGGGAATGGGGATTGCGGAATGAAAAAATAAAAAAAGGAAAACCACAGATAATACAGGGAAAAAGAGAGATGTGGAAAGAGAAGAAAGAGGATTGAGGGATAGCGATTTTTAGGGAGTACCAGTAACCGGGAGAAAATAGATGATAGAATGGATGGAAGGAAAGGTTGCCCAAAAAGAACCTACAAATTTAGTTCTTGAAGCGGGAAATATTGCTTTTAATATAAATATTCCGTTATCTACTTATGAAAAATTAGGAGAGATAGGAAGCAAAGAGAAAATTCTCATACACGTTGATTTTAATTTTACTAATGAACAGGTTACGTTATTCGGATTCAAAACTCCCGGGGAAAGAATTTTTTTCAGGGATTTGCTGCTTGTCCAAGGCATAGGGCCTCAAACAGCTATAAGAATGATATCGAGTACAAGTTTTGAATTATTTAAGTCTGCCATAGTAAACGAAGATGATAAAACTCTTGCTTCAATTAAGGGAATAGGTGGGAAGAGAGCGCAGAAATTGATTTTTGAATTAAAAAATAGATATAAAGAAGAGAAAATACAGAATAGTATAGAAGGGAATGCAATACAGGCGCTTGTTGGGTTAGGAATTGCGCCTAAAAAAGCAAGAGATATTGTTGGCCAGGTCTCGGGTAAAACACTGGAAGAATTGATAAAAAATGCTCTTAAGAAGGTGTAGGGGAAAGAAAAAGGGCATTGGTAATTAGGTGATTAAGTCATTGAAGGAAAAGGAAATAGAAAAATTATTCTGAAAGATGTATTCATTGTTTGTTTTAGCCGGGATATTGTTTGGGTATAATACTGAGATTGGAGTATGTTTTTCCCCTCACGGTGGATGTAAAAATTCCGTTATAGATGAAATTAAAAATGCAAAGACAGAAATACTTGTAGCAATGTATTATTTTACGGATAACGATATAACAAATGAAGTATGTAAAAGTAAGAAGAAAGGAGTGAATATCAGAGTAGTGCTTGACAAGAGTCAAAAAATGGGTAAGTATAATAAAAGTATCAAACTTGTGGAAAATAATATACCTGTAAGGTACGATACGAGAGACGGTTTGATGCACAATAAGTTTGCGGTAATAGATGATACGGTATTGGTTACGGGGTCGTTTAACTGGACAAGGTCGGCGGATGAGAAGAACAGAGAAAACATTATGGTAATTAAAAATCCGGAAGTTGCAAAAATATTCAGCAATGAGTTTGAAAAAATATGGAAAGCTTCCGTTGATGCAGAAAAAGGGCAGAGAGCCGTGAACGTAAATATGGATAAAAATAATAAAACCCTGATATTAATAGGTATAATGGTATGTTTATCGGCAATAGTCGGTATAATGGCGTTTACAAGCAAAAGAAGAAGAAATCTAAGGGAAGATGAATAATCAATCCTTATGTGGAATATAACAACTGAAACGCATTTTTCGGCGGCGCATCACTTAGACGGTTACCGTGGAAAATGCTGCGGGATGCACGGACATAATTTTAAGGTTAGCATTACGGTAGAAGCGAAGAAACTTAAAAAAGAGGGATTTGGTATGGATTTTAGGGTATTAAGA